>JAFVQX010000190.1 GCA_017504585.1 Lentisphaeria bacterium | reverse complement strand
GGTACAAGGGGTTTTACGCAGGCAATAAAAAAGTCCGAGTCAGTCATATGACCCGGACGGAGAATTTGAAATGGGGTGGGAGAAGGGACTCGAACCCTCGACCTCCTGGGGCACACGCAAGGGCGAAGCCCGCAGCGAGCCAGAGTGCCGCAGGCACCCGGCAACCTACACACAGCCGCAGGAGGGCGATTGGCTGGTTTTCCAGCCAATCAGTGCGCAGCACCCGCTTTCGACGGATTTCCTTTTTGAGCCGGGAAGTTACACTTTCCGGGCAAAAAAAAATCCGGCAAAGCGGTATCGCCCTCCGGAATCTTGGCAAAAAAATGGGGTGGGAGAAGGGACTCGAACCCTCGACCTCCTGGGCCACAACCAGGCGCTCTAACCAACTGAGCTACAACCACCATATTTGCTGTTTGGTTAATATAGTGCTTTTTTCGAAAAAATCAAACTTATTTTATTTTTTTTATGAAAAATATCTTGTGCGTGCCTTTCAGCAGCAGATGTATGTGTATTTTCGGATGATTTGACAAAACTTCAATAATTCTGCAACAGCTTTTTCAATACCTGCAGAAAGATCTTGGCATCGGTCAGGGTGTTGGCTCCGGAAAAAGATACCCGCAAGCCGCTGTATGCATCGGCCTGACTGTAACCGAGAGTTGTCAGTATGGCGCTGGGTTTGCCGCTTTCGGCTTCGCAGGCGCTGCCCGCCGAAACCATGATATTTTCGGTGCTGAACATACGCACCAGCACTCCGGATTGATACCCCGGCAGAATGATATGCACAATATTTTTGGCAGCGCACTCTGCCGGTATGGTCAAATGCAGTTTTTTGCCGTTGGGCAAAGGCATATTTTCCAGATTACTGCGGAGAAACGAGTTGATCGCAGATACTTTTTCCGACTGTTCATCTCTTTGCAATGCAGCAACTTGTGCTGCCAGAGTCAACATTGCTGCCTGCACGACATTGGTGTTGCCGATCAGGTGATCTTTCTGGCGCAGCGCCGCAAATTTTTCTGCCAAAAACTTGCATTTGCTGCTGGCGACCAACAGCGCCGCGCCGCTGCCGGCACCCATTTTGGCGCCCGAAATCAATATCAGATCCGCCAGCGGCGCATCCTGCGGATAAGTTTCCAGCCCGGCGGATTGCACCATATCCAGCAATATTATCGCCCGGGGAGCGGCCTTACGCAGTTGTGGTATGAGTTTTGCCAGATCCTGCCGGGTGCCGATCTCGCTTTGCACATGGGGCAGCATAATAAAATCCGCTTCGACCGCATCGGTTGGCACGCCGCTTATTCGGCCAGATTTATCCAGCGGCATGGCAAAAACTTTGCCGAATGTACGCTTGAGCATCAAATTGTCGGCAATATGATCCAGCGCCGATGCCCATGCAGTTTGCGCGGGGTTTTGCAAGATAAGTGAGAGTGCGTTGAGCAAAGCAGTGGCGTTGTCGGCAAAAAAGCATTTGCGGCAATCTTTGACCACTTGCGGCGCAACTGCTTCGTAGAGTTTTTCCTGCAGCTGTTCAAGTTCCTGCCGCAGTTTATAGCCTTGCCGGTGGGCGGCTTCCGGATTGCCGGAGTATCTGTCCAGCAGCATTTCGCAGCTGGCTTTCACTTCGGGCAGGATCAGAGCTGCCGCCGCGTGGTCAAGGTAGATCATCAGGCTTTTACCCAGTCAAAATAAATGGCAGTACACCAGACAGTCGACAGCAGCAGCCACAGCACCACACCGTGCAATAAGGGTCTGACACCCAGCTGTTTGAGCTTGGATCGACTGAGATTGGCGCCAATGATGAACAATGTGAAGATCATCAGATATTTGCTGATGCTTTTCAGCAAACTGCCCGTGCCATCAATAACAGTTGCGGCCATACTGTCTGCCCCGAAGAGCTGCGGCAGATAGGTCATCAGTGCTGCGGCAATAATAAATCCGGGGATGAACCAGGGAACTTTGAGCTTGAAAGTTCTCTTTTCGCCCTCCTCTTTTGCCGCAACGAATGTGGCAATAAAAAGTGTTACCGGCACGATCCACAGCGCCCGGGCAAGTTTAACAGTAGTACCCACTTCCAACGCCTGTTCTCCGTACTGGAACGCCGCCCCGACCACGCTGGAGGTATCGTGGATGGCAAGAGCCGCAAAGTAGCCGAATTCCGTCTGGCTGAAGCCCAGCATCTGCCCGATCCACGGAAAAACCAGCAGAGCCACCGCGTTAAGGGTAAACACTGTCGCCGATGCCAAAGCTATATCGTCAGCTTTGGCTTTCAATGCCGGTGCCGCCGCGGCAATAGCGCTGCCGCCGCAAATACTGGTACCCACGCTGACCAGCCATGAGCAGTTTTTGTCGATCTTGAACAGTTTGCCGAAAAACACCCCCAGACTCAACCCCAATGCAATACCGATAAGGGTGTAAAAAAACCCCTGCGCACCGGCGGCAAGCACCTTGTGCAAATCCATGCCGAACCCCATAAGCACGATCGCCACACCCAAAAGCTGACTGGAGATCCTGCCGGTGATCTGGCTGAATGGATTTCCGGCACTGACAGCAAAAATGATCCCGGCGATGACTGCGATCCCGGGAGCATAATTACGCACCGCCGGAACTGCCCACGGCACAAAGAAAAATGCCAATGCCAGCACCACAAAAGCAGTTTTACGGATATATTCTTTCATGATACAGTACCTTTACAGCTCTCTTCAGCCCATGCGGGGATAACTGCCGAGGATCTTGAAAAATGCGGAGAGTTTTTCCACATCGGCACATGCTTCGGCAACTTTGGGATCGTCGCGGTGTCCCAGCAAATCCACAAAGAAGCAATATTCCCAGCCCGACTGCTGCTGCCACGGACGGCTTTCGATCATAGTCATCTGCAGTCCGGCGCGGCGGAACGGATCCAGCGCTTCGTAAAGGGCGCCGGGGCGGTTTTTGACCACAAAACACAAGCTGGTTTTGTCGTCGCCGCTGCGGCTGGTGGTCTGATTGCCGATCACCAGAAAACGGGTGGTGTTAAAACTGGAGTCTTCCACATTTTCTTCCAGAATGGCAAGTTTGTAAAGTTCGCTTGCCACCGGACTGCCCAATGTAGCGGTAAATTCTTCGGCGGCAGCACGTTCAGCGGCGTAAGCCGTGCTGGTCATTTCCACCAGTTCGATCCCGGGGAAGTTTTCCAGCAGATAGCCGCGGCATTGCCCCAGCACCTGGGGGTGACTGCAGATGCGTTTGATCTCATTGCGCTTGCATTTTGCCATCAGCGAGTGATGCACACGGCAATATTTTTCGGCAGTGATCCGCACGCTGGAGCGCACCAGCCAGTCCAAAGTGTAATTGATGACCCCTTCGGCGGAGTTTTCGATAGGCACGCAGCCGTAATCAGCGCGGTCGCACTCGATGGCGCGGAAGACTTCGGGAATGGTTTTCTCCGGAGCCAGATCAGCACCGTTGCCGAAAATTTCCAGCGTTGCCTGATGGGAAAATGTCCCCAGCGGCCCCAGAAACGCCGCCCTGATGGGGCGTTCCAAACGGTGGGATCCGGACATGATCTCGCGGTAAATGGCGTTGAGTATATCGGCAGTCATAGGCCCGTTGTTAAGCTCCTGCAGCCGTTCCATAAGTTTGCGCTGACGGGAGGGGTCATAGACCGGCAAATGGCGTTCACGTTTATATTCGCCGATGGCTTCGACCGCTTTGTAACGGCGGTTGAGCAAGGCTATAAGATCGGCATCGATGGAGTCGATCTCGCAACGCAATTTCTGTAAATCTTCATCTTTCATCAAAAAATGATCCTTTCATTAAAACAAAATTTTGTTTAAAATACACTTCCTGCCCCTTTTTTGCAAATTCCTTGCTGAAAATATAGATAAAAACCGCCATATTTTTTATATAAAACGTTGCATTTATACAAAATTGCGGCATATTATATGCAAGTAAAAGTATGAGGAGGTTTTATGCGTTGTCCGGCTTGTGGATTTCAGGATGATAAAGTTATAGACTCGCGGGTGGTCAAAGAGGGTTTCGGGGTGCGCCGCCGCCGGGAGTGTCTGGCTTGCGCCCACCGTTTCAGCACTTACGGAAGCATCATCCAAAGCGAGCTCAAGGTGGTCAAACGCAACAGCGAGCGCGAGGATTTTGATGCCGATAAACTCCGCAAAGGTATCGAAAACGCCTGCTATAAACGCCCCATCGACCCCGAAGATATCAACCGGCTGATCGACGATGTAAGTCAGGCTTTGCAGCGGGATTTTGACCGCGAAGTACCCAGCAGCGAGATCGGCAACCGGGTGATGCTGGCATTGAAAGCGCTGGATCAGGTGGCGTATGTAAGATTTGCCAGTGTTTACCGCAAATTTCATGATGTGGAAGAATTTATCAACGAAATACGATCTCTCAAGTGACCCATGCTTTCGCTGACCGACAATTTTCTTTACGTTATTGATGCCGAGGGCAGACAGCAGCTCTTTGATGTGGATAAGCTCAAATCCGCATTGCAGGAGGCTTTCGAAAACTCCGGCAATGCCAACAGCTACCTTGCCGAAGATATCGCTTGCGCGGTGGAAGCGGCAATGCAGGAAAGTTTGCGCTGCGAACGCATCTTCACCCAAAGCGAAGTCGATGCCGCAGTCAACCGTATATTGG
Source organism: Lentisphaeria bacterium (assembly GCA_017504585.1). Taxonomy (GTDB): domain Bacteria; phylum Verrucomicrobiota; class Lentisphaeria; order Victivallales; family Victivallaceae; genus SIG78. The sequence continues at coordinate 61,192 of JAFVQX010000190.1, read as the reverse complement.
AAAATGCCGGTTACGCCCAGGTCGCCCAGGTCTTCCGCCGCGCCAACAGCCATTTGTATATAGCTTTGGATGTGAATTGTGAGGATGCCGAAAAACTTATCAGCCGCCATCTGGGACTGGAGGAAGCCGCCGCCGGGAAGCTGGCAGAACAGGTCGTGGGAGCGCTCAAGACCCTGAAGATCGCCAGCGCCTCGCCCGCACTTTATCTGGAACTGGCGCGTTATTACGAACATAATCAGCCGCCGGTGCTGGCGGAGTTCTCCGCCGGGCAGCGTCCGGTCAATGCAAATGCCGCTGCACCGGGCAAAGCCCTGCTCCGCAACAGCGAAATAGCCGATCTAGTGCCGGAGAGCTGCCGCGTTTTGTGGTCAAAAAAGATCATTGCCCTGTCAGATATCAACCGGGTCTATCCCAATTTCCGGCTTTCGCTGAATTTGAGTGCGCTGGCAGAACATGCCAATATGAGCGTGCCGCTGACCGAACTGGAATTCGCTTCGGCGCTCTACGATGCCGGCGAAAAGACCGGCATACTGTTGAATTTGCTCTGCAAACATCTGCAATCGGAGGTGCTGCCCTTGTATCTGGTGCTGACCCAGCTGGATGTTTTTACCGAAAAATATCTGGGGATAACCTACCCCGAGGGCAGAAACACCGCTTTGGAGATCGCCGGGCTTTTCCGCAACGCGCTGGGTTTTCCGGTCAAAAAAGTCCGATGCCGTACCAAACGCAGCTGATAAAATATCCATGAGTGCCAATATGACCGGAAAAACCGGCTTTTGAAGCTAAATTACCTTTTTTTGATTTTCCGCAGACTTGACAATCTTGAAATTGCATTTATATTATATAAAAATAATATAAAAGAGCAATAAACACTATTATTACATAAGAAGGGTTTTCAGAATTATGGCTAAAGTCAAGGCTCTGGTCATCACCGGATTTGGTTTGAACTGCGAAAAAGAAACTACTGCAGCATTTGAATATGTGGGCGCCGAAGTAAGCATGGTTCACCTCAACGACCTTATTTCCGGTAAACGTTCACTCAAGGAATTTCAGATCCTGGCATTTATCGGCGGTTTCTCTTTCGGCGACCACCTGGGCGCCGGTACGGTTTTTGCCAACCGGGTGCATTTCCGTTTGCAGGATGAGCTCAAAGAATTTATCGCTGCGGGCAAACTCATTATCGGTATCTGCAACGGGTTCCAGACCATCTCCCGTCTGGGGATCGTTCCGGCACTGAACGGCAACTACTTTGTGCAGCAGGCGGCGCTGGCGCACAACGACTCCGGCGTTTTCCGCGACGACTGGTGCGTGCTGCGCGCCAATCAGTCCAGCCCCTGTATTTTCACCAAAAACATCGACCTTATCCGCCTGCCCCTGCGCCACGGCGAAGGCAAATTTGTTGCCGATGCCGCCACGCTCAAGCAGATCGAAGCGAAAAATCTGGTGGCGTTCCGCTACGCCAATGCCGACGGCAGTCTGGCAACGGAATTTCCTGCCAACCCCAACGGTTCGCTCAACAGCATTGCCGGTATTTGCGACGAAACCGGCCGGGTGTTCGGTTTAATGCCCCACCCGGAAGCGTTTCTCTCGCCCTACAACTCGCCCACCTGGACCGCAGATCAGCTGAAAGGCGATCTGCCCAAAGAAGGCGACGGCGTGGCGATCTTCCGCAATGCTGTGGAATATCTGGCATAAACAATTCAAGGTGCAATAACTTTAGCGAGGTATAAAATATGAAATTTACTGTCAGCAGAGAAAAACTCCTGAAAGCACTCCAGCGTGTGAACAGCACCATCGGCAGCCGCAATACCCTGCCCATTCTGGGCAATGTATTGATCGAAGCCAACGACAATATGGTAAGTTTGACCACTACGGACCTGGAGATCCGCATCGTTACCCGCATTGAGGCCGAAGTGGAACTTGCCGGTGCCACCACCATACCTGCCAAACGGTTGCTGGCGCTGGTCAATAACTTTGAAGACGCCATGGTGGTCATTTCCAGCGACGAGCGTCATCATGCCGAAGTTACCTGCGGCACCAGCTGCTTCAAACTTTTGGGTATTGCGCCGGAAGATTTCCCCGGTGCCGGAGAACTCACCCCGGTACGCACTATCACTTTCAAGGGTGCGGATCTCAAACGTATGCTGGGGCAGATCATCTATGCCATTACGCTCAATGACAGCCGCAAAGTGCTGCACGGTATGCTGTTCAGCCTGCGCGACGGCGTGGTGACCATGGTTGCTACCGACAGCAAGCGTCTGGCAATGACCGAACGCAATGTGGAAAATGTTTCCGGCAGCAACGGCGATTGCATCATTCCGCTGCAGGCGGCACAGGAAATCAAACGTCAGGCAGCCCCCCAGGAAGATATTACGCTGGAAATCGGCGAAAAGATGGCACGTTTTGTTACCGCCGACACCATATTGACCAGCAAACTTATCGAAGGCAATTACCCCAACTACCGCCAGGTGATCCCGGCGACGTTCCGTCAGCAGATACCGCTGGCAACTTCGGCGCTTTTGAGCAAGATCGAACTGGTATCGCAGGTGTTGGCAGACAGCACCGGATGCATTGTTCTGAACTTCTCCGAAGGCAAGCTGGAACTGCGGGCTGCCAGCAGCGACATCGGCGAAGGTTCAGCGGAACTGCCGGTGGAATTTTCGGATGAGCCCTTGAGTGCTTCGTTCAATCCGGCGTTTCTTGCCGATCCGCTGCGTTTTGCCGATTGCGAAACTATGACTTTCAAAGTCAACGATGGTTTCAGCCCGGTCGCCATTGACGGCGGCGATGGTTTTGTTTATGTAATCATGCCCATGCGCCATTGATTTTCGGCGCGATCGGGCTAAAAGTAAGCGCGTCCTGATTTATGATCAGCGAATTCAGAGTGTTGAATTGGCGTTCATTTGAACGGGCGCGCTTGTTTTTTGACCGCAAAAATCTGCTGGTCGGGGTCAACGGCAGCGGCAAAAGCAATTTGTTGGAAGCGTTGGGTTTTCTGGGACTTTTGCGCAGTTTCCGCACGGCGCGGATCAATGAATTGGTGCGGCACGAAGCAAACAGTTTTCATCTCCGGGGGGTCTGGCAGGAGTCGGGCAGTCAAAGCACTTTGGAAGTTGCCGTAAGCAACAGCAACGAGCGGCTGCTGACGGTCAACGGCGGGCGGGAGCGCTCGGGCAGAGATTTTATCCGCCACTATTTCCCGGTGATTTTTGCGCCGGAAGATATGGAAATAGTTTGCGGGGCGCCGGGAGTACGGCGAAGGTTTTTTGATATGGTAGCATGCCAGCTTTCGGCGGGCTATGTGAATATACTCCACGATTACCTTTCGGCGCTGAAACTGCGCAATATGCTCCTTAAATCGCCCCGCAAAGCCGATCCGGCCAAGCTGGAAATTTACGAAGAACTTATGGCAGAGAGCGCCGCCGAGCTGACTTTGCGCCGGAGCAAATTCATTGAAGAATTCAACCGGATGCTGGCGGCGATCGCCCCCGAAAACAAAGAAACTGTTTCTGTGGAGTATCACCCCCAATGCAGCGACGGTGCGGCGGCTTATGCCGAAGCCTTTGCCCGCAGCCGCCGCCGGGAAATGGAAAAACGCACCACCCTGACCGGGTGTCATCTGGATGATTACCGCTTTTTTCTGGGCAAACAAGCCATGCGGGGCTTTGCCAGCAACGGGCAGAACCGCATGGCGGCGCTGAACAGCAAACTTGCCGCCTCAAGAATGTTGATGCAAAATCACGGTGCCGAAAAACTCGTTGCTCTGATCGACGATGTCACCGGCGAGCTTGACCAGCGGCATCAGGCGATGTTTTTTGATACCATTGCCCCCGCCGGACAAATGTTTTTTACCTGCACAAGCATACCCGATGGCGGATTTTTCAAAGATGCCAAAGTGCATAACTTGCCGCTTTGAACTGCAGATCGATATTCTGTTCCCGATATCAGTTGATGATCAGTAAAGATACTGAAGCAATTTTTTAGACTTAAAAGACATTTATCTATTTGCAACGCAAGAGATAAATGCCCATAAAAGGTTTGGAAAAGGGCGATGTTTTCTGGGGAAGCGGGAAAGAACCGATCCAGCAAAAGTTTTTTTCCCTTTTCTCCAAGTCTTCCACATCAACCTTTATCAAAAACCAAGACTTTTCAGCCGTCGAAAACGATCGTCCGCAATCCGGCGGTGATCACCCGGTGTTCCAGGTGGGCTTTGACCGCCCGGGTCAGCACCCGGCGTTCGATATCGCGGCCGATCTCTTTAAGGTCTTCAGGGCTGTGTTCGTGGGAAACGCGCTCCACATCCTGTTCGATGATGGGTCCTTCGTCCAAATCGGCAGTGGCGTAGTGAGCGGTTGCCCCGATCATCTTCACCCCCCGCTGCCAGGCGCGGTTGTAGGGGTTGCCACCCTGAAATGCCGGGAGAAAGGCGTGGTGGATGTTGATGATATTGCCCTTGAAATGGGCAATAAAGTCGTCGCTCAAAACTTGCATATAGCGCGCCATGACCACCAGATCGATGTGGTGTTTGTCGCAAAGTTCGATGACCTGTGCCTCCTGCTCTGCCTTGCAGCTTTTATCCTTGATAGGGCAGCAGTAATAGGGTATGTGGAAACGGTCGGCGACCGCCTCCAGATCCGGGTGATTGCTGATGATCAAAGGTACTTCGCAGGGCAGAAAGCCATCCTCCCGCCGCACCAAAAGGTCGTAAAGGCAGTGGGAGGTCTTGCTGACCATGATCGCCACCCGGCTTACGGCGTCGGAGTAATAAACTTTGAAAGTGAAGTTAAGTTCTTTACCCAATTCGGCAAACTCTTCTTCCAACTTACGCCGGGTCATGGTCATTCCCGCAAGGTCGATTTTTATGCGCATAAAATAGCTGTTTTCCATGGCATCAGTATACTGACGGCAGTGGAGGATATTGAAAGAACGCTTGTAAAAAAACATCGTCGTTTCCGCCAGCAGCCCCTTGCGGTCAGCCGCCGAAATCAAAAATACAGCATGTTGTGTCATAATCATTTATCCCTTAATAATTTATTGTAAATTCATGCTCGAAAATGTCCGCACTCCGGATTGCCCGGTGGGTATATCCAGGGGTTCCAGCCGGTCCACCGTACCCCAGCGGCGGCTGAAGGGCCAGAAAATTATTGCCGGCCGCCCGATCAGATTGCGCCGGGGCACCGGTCCCCACACCCGGCTGTCGGCACTGAACCGGGTGTTGTCGCCCAGCATAAAATAGTGATCTTGCGGTACGGTATATTCTTCGCTGCTGTGGCGCAAAAAGTTGCTGTATCCGGGGATGCTGTTGCTGTGCCCCTGATAACCGCCTTTGCCGGAATAAAGTTTTTTCATATTTTCTGCCAGCTCATAGACCGGCACAAATTTTTCCGCTTTATCCGGCTTTATGTAAAGTACATCATCCATGATCTTCAATGTATCCCCCGGCAGCCCCACCAGTCGCTTGATGTAATAATCGCCGCTGTCGGAGGGTTTTTCGCCGTTGGGGCCCACGATATTTTCGGTGGCAAACACCATCACATCGCCCCGCTTCGGCTCCCGGAAGTGCAAGCTCAAACGGTTGACGAACAAATGGTCGCCATCGGATAAATAGCCGTTGACCGCCTTGCCGGAAAGGTATTTGCCGGGATAAAGCTCCGCGTAATCCGCCACTTTGGAGGGCACTCCCGGCAGTATCGCGGTTGTGCCGTCGGATAAAGGCAGTATGGTGCTGTCGAAAATCATCCACTCTTTTGCCGGGTAAAGTTCGTTGCCCATTTGCACCGTTCCCGGAACTTCCAGCAACGCTTTGCGGCTGGAAAAAAGTGCGTAATTGCCCACTTTACCCAGCTTGCCGAAAAGCGGACTTACCCCTTTGAGTTTGTGAGCTTTTTCTGTATTTATAAAGTGTATACCATAAAGCGTGGGCTGCATGGAGCTGGTGGGAATTTTAAACGGCTGAAAAAAGAGCGCTCTGATACCGAATGCCACCATCAGCGCCACTGCCAGAATATCCAATATCTCCCGCATGGAGCTGTGGGGATTATACTTTTTCAGCACTGCTGAAGCAGATTTTTTCCACTCCCGGGAGCTTTCTGCCGATGGCGACTGCAAAAGTTTTTCGCCATCGGCGATCACTCCGGCAAGTTCCTGACGGGCAGAAGCTTCCAGAATATCGTCGTCGGTATGCAAAAAGTTTTTCAGCACGCCAAGCTGTTTTTTCAACGCTTTGCGCAGCTGATACTCTCGCAGGATTTTCCCAACCGGACTCATAGCATTTTACCTCAAAAAAGCGATCAGTTATCGTCGTCATTATTGCGCAAAACCGCCACAAAGGCTTCCTGCGGGATATTGACCTGACCGATCATCTTCATACGCTTTTTGCCCTCTTTCTGCTTTTCCAGAAGCTTGCGTTTACGGGTAATATCGCCGCCGTAGCATTTGGCAAGCACGTTTTTGCGCAGCTGGCGGATGGTTTCCCGGGCAACAACTTTGCCGCCGATCGCCGCCTGAATGGCGATCTGGAACTGCTGGGGCGGGATCACATCTTTCAACCGTTCGCAGATCTGTCTGCCCCGGCCGTAAGCCATGTCGGCGTGAACGATGGAAGCAAAGGCATCCACCGGTTCGCCATTGACCAATATATCCAGTTTCACGAGCTTGTCGGCACGGTATCCGGCAGGCTCGTAGTCCATGCTGCCGTAGCCGCGGGTGATGCTTTTGAGCTTGTCGTGGAAGTCGATAAGGATTTCGTGCATAGGCAGTTCGGCAGTAATGATAACATGGTTGGCGTCCACCGAATCAGTACGGGTGCAGATGCCCCGCTTGCTCATGATCAAATTCATCACATCCCCGATATAGGTATTGGGCAGCATCAAACGCGCCTGAATAAGGGGTTCTTCGATGCGGTCGATGCCGCTGGGATCGGGCAGATAAACCGGGTTGTCCACCTCGACCATGGAGCCATCTTTCAAGTAAACATGATAGATCACGCTGGGGTAGGTGGCAATAATATCCATATTGTATTCCCGACGCAGCCGCTCCTGAATGATCTCCATGTGCAGCAAGCCCAAAAATCCGCAGCGGAAACCGAAGCCCAGCGCCGCCGAACTCTCTGCCTGATAGATGAATGCCGCATCGTTGAGCTGCAATTTGCTCATGGAAAACTTGAGCTGGTCGTAATCGGCACTGTCAATGGGGTAGATACCGCTGAAAACCATGGGCCGGACTTCCTTGAATCCGGGCAACGGCTCCTCGCACGGCTCTTTGGCAAGGGTAACAGTGTCACCGATTTTAGTATCGGAAGGGCTCTTGATATTGGGGATCAGATAGCCCACTTCGCCGGCACTCAAGCAATCAGCCGCCCGCATTTCGGGGCTGAAAAATCCGACTTCCTTGATTTCGCTCTCCAAGCCGGTGCTGAAAAGTTTCAGCCGGTCGCCCCGCTTGAAACAGCCGGACATGACTCTGACATAGACCACCACCCCCCGGTAGGCATCGTAGGTGGAGTCAAAAATCAACGCACTGGCGTTGCCGCCCCGGTCTTTCGGCGGGGGAATGCGGTCGATGACCGCTTCAAAAAGTTCTGGCACGCCCTCGCCGGTCTTGCCGGAAACCAGCAGAGCTTCTTCCCGGGGGATGGCCAGAACTTCTTCCATTTGCTCATAACAAAGCTCAAGATTGGCAGCGGGCAGGTCGATTTTGTTGATCAAAGGAATGATGTGCAGATTTTCCTTGAACGCCAAACTGACATTGGCAACAGTTTGCGCCTGCACGCCCTGGGTGGCGTCGATCAAAAGCAAAGCGCCTTCGCAAGCACCCAGCGAGCGGCTGACTTCGTAGTTGAAGTCCACATGTCCGGGAGTGTCGATAAGGTTGATCTGGTACTCTTCGCCGTCCGAACCCTTGCAGTACATGCGAACCGGATGGGATTTGATAGTGATACCCCGCTCCCGCTCCAGATCCATACCGTCAAGGAGCTGATCCTGCATTTCCCGCTTTTCCACGGTGCCGGTATACTCCAGCAAACGGTCAGCCAGAGTGGATTTGCCGTGGTCGATGTGGGCAATAATTGAAAAATTACGGATATGTTTCAAAGGTTTATCTCCTGATTTGATGCTTCAGATATTTACAGCACTTTACCGGATATATCGCTTACTCAAAGATGGAACGGTGGATCTTCAGCACCACTTTTTTGACCGTTCCCGGATCCTCCATGCACTCAATGCAAGGCATGTGGCCCTCTTCCGGAAAGAGCATGGCAAAGTTGCCCGGCTGCAGCTTGCAGGCAAGCGCGCTTGCCGGATCGAAGTAGTAAAAACCGCAATCCTTTTCGGCATCAAATGCGCTTTTTTCGGTCAATCCCGCCAGCGGCGAATAATAGATATATTCGGTCCCCGCCAGCAGAGTTTGCACATCCACAAAATCCCGATGGTACTCCATGGCGCCCTCGGCAAGTTTTTTGGGGGTGTATTCCTGCACATTGGCGTAGATCAAACCCTCTTTGAATACATGTTTGCCCACGGCAATGTCGGGGGAGAAAGTTCTCAAAAACTCAATCGCCTGACAAAATTCAGACGCGTTGCGGTGCGGTACATAACGCCGCCAGCAAGCCAATTCATCAAATATCATTTTTTTACCTCGTTATTGATTTCAAAGTTCTATGATCATATCATCTTCGGCAAAGATCACATCTCTGCCCCATGCCCGGCGGGTGGCAACGGCGGTCTGGGTGGGCAGATTTATATAATCTCTGCCGTGATGCATAAACACCACCTTGCCGATCCGGCAGTTGTCATTGCGCCATTTTTCGCAAACTTCCCACGGGTGGTGGTGGCCGCTTTCCATAAGCACAACGTCGCACTCTTTGCTCCAATCGGCAAATTCATCGGCACTGCGCACGTCGCCGGAATAAACAATGACTTTATCGCCGACGGTTATGCGGAACGAAAATGACCGGAAATCGCCGTTTTCTGCTTTGGCAACATGTTCGTTGCCCCGGAACTCCACCATTATATCGTCGTTTTTGAAAAATCCGCCGTCAGAAAGTATGTGATCGTTGATTTCGGTATGCAGCGGATAAGCCCCGATGCTTTCGGCAAAAGCGTTGAAGCCAGCCCACACCTTTTCTTCGGGCATAAAAATATCTATACTGCGAGGCTGGGTATCCCGGTAGAGCGCCCGCATCTTGAGGATAGTGGAAAATACGTTGACCAATCCCGCCAGATGGTCGTAATGAGAGTGCGATATAAAAATCGTTTTGATCTGCATAAGATCCATTTGCGATAAATATGCAGTCCTTGAGCAGTTTTCGCCGGCATCAAAGAGATAAATATTGCCGTTGTCCAGCTCCAATGCCCAGGAAGTATGGTTGCGGTTGGGGAAAGGTTCGGTACCGGATAGTGCGCCCAGAATGTGTATTTTCATATCGGCCTCGCTGTGTTGTTTTTTCAGAAACTGAAACCCATGTTGAAGTGGAACCGCAAGCGGCTCTTGACATTATCCTGATTGTTCAGCACCGGGAACGCCAGATCCAGCTTGATGGGCATGGGTATCTGGGGCAGTTTGATCCGCAGACCGTAACCGGCCCCGATATTGAAGTGGTCAAACCCGAAGTCATATTCGGTTTTGCTGACACCACCGGCATCGGCAAATGCGGCACCGCGGATAAAGCCCCAGATTGGGTGCGATATTTCCAGCGTAAATACGCTCATGCTCTGACCGCCGACTTCCCGGCCGCTGGAGTCCACCGGCGACACTTCCCGGTAGGGGAAGCCGCGCAGACTGCCGCTGCCGCCGAGGAAGTAGCGTTCGTAGATAGGAGCGCGTTCGCTGTGGAAGTTATCCACAATCCCGATGCGGGCGCCCATCTGCAAAGTTATGGCGTTATCCAAAAAGCTCTTGACATAGAGCGCCTTGGCTTCCGCCCGGTAGAAATCCACCGACGAACCAAGTATTTTGGGCGAAACAGCCCCCAGCAGATTCACCTGATAACCGTTGCGGGGGTCGGTCAGGCTGTCCAGTGTGGTGCGGTCAAGTTCCAGCGAGAACTGGCTGACCCAATCCCGCCCCCGTTCATCCCGGGTTTCGGGGCCCATGCGGTGAGCCATATCATGCACATTGACCTGTTCGAACTTGTATGCCAAAGTGGCGCTGGTAAAATCGTCGAAAAACTTCTTGCTCAAGGCAATGCGGGCGCCCCAGCGTTCTTCATCCCAGTATTCGTAGATGGATTCGCGCAAAAATGCCGAGAGATCCAGCCGCAGGGGTATATCAAAAAGCCACGGTTCGGTAAAGTCAAAGTTCAATGCGGCGCGTTCGATACCCAGCGCCCCCTGCAAACGCACCCGCTGGCCGCCGCCGCGGAAGTAGTTGGCGGGGTTGGTGATGTCAAAGTTGCGGCTGCTGGCTTCGATCATACCAAAGAGGCTGTCCACATCGGAGTAACCGGCGCCCACGCGCACATCGTATGCGTTTTTCTCCTGCACTTTGATCACCGCATTTTTTTCGCCCAAATCGTCGGCGTTGACAAAGCTGCTTTCCACACTTTCAAACATATCGGTATTCATCAAACGGGATTTGCTGACATCCAGCAGCGCTTCGTCGGCAGGATCGCCGGGGTACAGCACCAGCTCGCGGCGGATGACATCGTCGCGGGTGTATTCGTTGCCCACGATCATGACCTGATCGACCTTGTATTTTCTGCCTTCCTGAATGACAAACACCAGTTCCACGGTCTGTTTTTCAAAATCCGCATCCCGCCGGACATTGCATACAGCATCGGCAAAACCTTCGCTGTGCAGCAGCGCAAGGATGGCGCTTTTGGCCGCATTTTCGCTCCTGTAATCAAAAGTGCTGCCAATGGCAATGGGCGCAAGCGCTTTGATCTCGTCGGCGGAGAAGCTTTTGGCGCCCTCGACCTTGATGGCGCTGACGGTGTAGGGTTTGCCTTCGTCGAGGTCAAAATAAAGGTTGACAAACTCCGGATCGGACTCGTCGGCAGCGATCTTGACCGACTTGATCTTAAAATCCAGATACCCTTTGTTCCAGTACATATCCCGCAGGCGGACTTTGTCCACTTCCAGCGCTTCCCGGTCCAGCAGACCCAAATTCAGAAAACCGATCCAGTTAAAGTAGCTGTACTGGTTGGCAAGGGCGTGGCGCAAGGTCCAGGCGCTGTAAACATTGTTGCCCGCAAAAAAGACATCGTTGACCTTGAGTTTCAGGTTCTCTTTGATCTTGAAAATCACTTTTACGCTGTTGTCTTTGCCCCGTTCCAGCAAGGGGGATATTTCGGCATCGTAGTAGCCTTTGTCGCGGTAGAACTCCCGCAAAGCAGCGGCGCCATCCCGGAGATTGCGTTCATTAAGGGGGGTATCGGCGGCAATATTGACCAATTTTGCCAGGTCGGCAGTTTCAAACTTCTGATGTCCGTCAAAGATCACTTCGCTTACCCGGGCGTGGAGTTTGAGCTTGAATGTGATGTTGTATTTGCCGTCTTTGCCGGGGAGCGCCCGGGCGGAGGCATCGGCAAAAAAGCCCAGATCGTGCAGACGCTTGACATCTTCATCCAGCATTCCGGCATCGTAAGTTTTGCCCGGCTGCTGGCGCACGTTGAACCGCAGCATATCTTCCGCCACCGGTTTGCCGCCGGTCTGTTCAAAGATCAGTTGACCGATCTCGGGAGCTTTAGCGGCAGCTCCGGCAGTAAATGCGGTCAGCAAAAGCGCGCAGGTCAGAATTGCCAAACAACTTATTTTGCCCAGAGAAAAACTCATGATAAAATCCTTTACAAGTTAAACATTATCAATATATACATAATCTATTTAAAATACTACCATTTATCCGAAAAAACTAATTTTTTCAGCAAAAAACACCGTTTTTTTCTTGCATTAGCCCGTCAGGCGGGTTATTTTGTTGCCAATATTGTAAAACAGAAACTTTTTTCAGAAAAAATGGAGCATTAAATGTCAGATAAAACTTCTTCCCGCCCCCGGGGTGCCATTGCCATTATGACCAGCGGCGGCGATGCTCCCGGCATGAACGCCTGTCTGCGGGGGTGTGTGCGTACCGCACTGGAGGCCAACTACCGGGTATTCGCCATTTACGAGGGCTATCAGGGGTTGATCGCCGGCAATATCGGCGAACTCAAGTGGGACAATGTTGCCAATATCATCCATCTGGGCGGCACAGTCATCGGCACCGCCCGCAGCAGCGAGTTCCGGGAGCGTTCCGGCAGACTGCAAGCCGCATACAATTTGCTGAAACACCAGATCGACAAACTGGTGGTCATCGGCGGCGACGGCTCGCTCTCCGGTGCCGAAGCTTTGCGCGAAGAGTTCCCCGGTTTGGTGGACGAACTTGCCGCCGCCGGCAGGATCCCGCCGGAAACCGCCCGGAAATTCCGCAATCTTTCCGTTGCCGGAGCCATCGGCAGTATCGATAACGACATGATCGACAGCGAAGTGACCATCGGAGCCGACTCCGCACTGCACCGCATTGTGGAAGCTCTTGACGCCATTACCAGCACCGCTTACAGCCATCAGCGGACTTTTATCATCGAAGTCATGGGGCGCAACTGCGGTCATCTGGCGTTGATGGCGGCACTGGCATCAGGGGCTTCGGGCTGTTTCATACCCGAAGCGCCGCCGGAAGAAGATTGGGCGGATCAACTGCAAAAAAATATTCTCGACGGTGCCGCCGCCGGTCGCCGGGTCAATCTGATAATCGTTGCCGAAGGCGCCCGGGATCGAAAAAATAATAAATTGGATGCCCGGATCATCAAAGATGCGCTGGCGGAACGCAGTATCGATTCGCGTATAACTATTCTCGGGCATGTGCAGCGGGGCGGAGTGCCCAGCGCCTACGACCGCTGCATGAGTACGCTTTTCGGCATGGAAGCCTTCAACATCCTTGCCCGGGGCGGCGACACTTCCAGCATTGCCTGTTTGCAGCAGAACCGCATCACCGCTACGGGTTTGACCAGCGCCGTAGCCAAAACCCGCGCCGCGGGTCAGGCTCTGGCTGCCGGAGATCATCAGACTGCCGCCATGGCGCGGGGCGATGAGTGGCTGCGCATGGTCAATATCCAGAAAACCCTTATGCGTATCTCGCCCCCCGGCGAAGAACCCGGCAAAAAACGCCCCCGCATCGGAGTAGTTACCGCCGGACGTGCCGCCGCCGGGGTCAACAGTGCGGTGCGCACCATTATCCGTATGGGCATGGCATCCGGCGCCGAAGTTTTGTGCATCGAAGAGGGCCCGGTGGGCTTGCTGGAAAATAAGATGCACCTTGCCCACTGGATGGAACCGGAACTCTGGAACGCCTTTGGCGGTTCCCGGCTGGGTGCCGGCAGATACACTCCCCGCCGGGGCGATATGGCCAGAATCGCCGCCAATTTCCGCCAATGGCAGCTGGACGGTCTGATATTGATCGGCGACTGGGGCGGCTACCGGCTGATGAATAAACTCTTGAGCAGCAAAAGATACCACAAAGAGTTCAATATACCCATGATCGCCATTCCGGCCTCCATCAACAACGATCTGCCCGGCAGCGAATACAGCATCGGGTGCGATACAGCTTTGAACAATATCGTTGACGCGGTGGACAAGATCCGGAATTCCACAGATACAGCCAAACGCACCTATGTTGTGGAAGTTATGGGGCGTTATTCGGGGTATCTGGCATGCTGCGCTGCACTGGCGTCCGGTGCAGAATATTGCTACACGCCGGAAAAGCCCGTTTCGCTGGATGATCTGCGCCACGACGTGCAGGAACTTACGGCAGCTTTCCGGCTGGAAAACCGCCACACCGGTTTGATCATCCGCAACGAAAACGCTCATAAAGATTATACCACAAACTTTATAGCATCGCTTTTTGAAGCCGAAGGCGGCAGCGAGTTCGATGTGCGCAAAGCCGTACTGGGGCCCTTGCAGCAAGGCGGGGTGCCATCGCCCATCGACCGTATCCAGGCGGTACGTTTCGGCTACTTTGCGGTACGCAATCTTGCAGAAGCGATCGCCATGGGTATCAGGGGCAGTTACTTTATCGGCTGCGAAAAAGGCGAATTGTTTATGCAAAAGTGGGAAAATTTACACAAATACCCCGATCCGTGGCAGCATTTCGGCGGCAAACGCTGGTGGCAGGATTACGAAAAAGCCATTCACAAACTTGCCATCAATCCCCAGGTGCGGCAGAAGTATCCGAAAGGGTGAAAAATCGACCCGTCACTTTAAATCGTCAATTTTAAAAGATATTGTAAATAAATAAGTTATATTCCGTCATTTATCCGTCACTTAAAAATGGAGAAAGAGTTTTCATCATGGATTTTTCAGCTATCTTGCGCAAGCGGCGCACCATCCGCTTTTACCGTCAGATGCCGGTTGCCGAAAAGCATTTGCTCAAATTGGTGGAAAGCGCCTGCCATGCACCCAGCGCCGCCAACAATCAGGTCTTGCGTTATACTGTGGTGCGCACCCCCGATCTGGTACAGGCGGTTTTTTATAACACAAGCTACGCCGGCAGAGTCACGCCCCGCCGTTCGCCCCAATGGGGAGTGAACGCCCCCACGGCATTTATCGCCATAAGCGCAGTAAAAAACGGTCCGGTGTTGAGCAATATGGTCTACGCCGATGCCGGAGCAGCAGTTATGAGCATATCGTTTGCCGCGGTGGAAGAAAAACTGGGATGCTGCTGGATAGGTGCGTTCAAAGCCAAAGAAGTCACAGAACTCCTGGCGATACCGGAAACCGAACAGATCCTCTTTCTGGTGGCAGTAGGTCATCCGGCAGAAACTCCGGTGGAAGACACCATCCAACAGGGCGAAAGCGTGGCCTATTATCTGGATGAATTCGACCGCTTGCATGTGCCTAAATACAGCGTGGAAGCCATAACCCGAATACTCTGAAACCGCCACAAAGAACAGAAAAACGCTGTTGCAAACTGAAGTGAATTTCGGTTTGCAACAGCTCCGGAAAATATTACTGCAAGCGTTATCAGTCAAACTTGCCGGCAAGGTATTCCTGATAACGCTTATATAATCCATGTGCCGACTGCCACATGGAATTGGGGCTCATAAAGTGCGAAAACTCGAATGTGATCGCCCGTTCCACGCCCACGCTTTGAGCTGCACGCAATTTCAGCAGCAGCTTTTCCCACTTGATCGGCGGGAAACGGAAGGGCATATCCCGGTCGAAACTTTCCGAATTTGTCCAGCATTCAATGCCGTGCTTATCCGCCAGAGCTTTATTGATTTGCAAAGCTTGCGGCAATTCTTCATAAATAAGATGACCATCCTGAAATGCCACAATATCCACCGTGCCGGAGATCTTGCCCATGATCATATCCCAGTCGCGCAAATGCTTTTCAAAGTCAAGATCGTGAGCTTCTGGTTCGTTATTGTACCAGGCTTTGCGGCCCAGCATTCCGGGCGATATAAGTATCGGCAGATTACCGGAGATCTTTTTGCAGTATTGCCCAAGCTCCACAAATTCATCTACGATTTCGGCATGATAGGTGGCAATTTCTTTGCTCAAATACCAGCCTTGAAATGCCGGATAATTACCGTAACGCTCCCAGGCTTCGGCAACGATGCGTTTATCCAAAGCGCACTCGGTGGCAAAGTCGATACGCTTATCGCCCCACCAACGCTGCCCAACATAGGTACCGAAAAAAAACCGCATACCATATTTGCCAGCCAGCTCCAAAAACATTTCCACCCAGTCCACCGGGGGGCGGTAGGCACCGCGTTCTTTGATCAACAGCTCCGAGGGATAGGCAAGGAACTTTTCCAGACCGCAGCGGATCATTACCACCGTATCGATCCCGATAGCTTTCATTGCCTGAAAATCCTGATCCCACTCCTCATACCCCCAGTTATGATGGGGGATATCTGTACTGACTTCGTCCAGAAAAGTGGCTCTGATTTGAATTCTTTTCATCTTTTATTCTTCCTCAAAAAATGGGGTTATATATATGTAGTTAAGAGCGGTTTTACGCCCGGGTTTGACTGATTTATCGGTAAAACGGATCACCGGATCATCCTTGACAGCCTTGAACACCCGGCAATCAAGATTGACTTTGAACATGTTTTTATCGATCTTGCGGAACGGGCCATGAGCACGGTATTTCATGGTTTCTTTGGGCACAAACTCTGCGCCGTCGATTTCGCAATCGATGGAAAGGTCGCCGGGTTTGCCTTTGCCGGTAAGCATCACATCTTCTGCATCGCTGGTAATATACTGTATTTTATAATATTTGCCACTTTTGATCCCTTGCATTTTCTGCGACATCACATTGGGCTTGCTGCCGCGTTCAAGAATTGCGTAGTAGTCGCCGATCCCATTGGGCGCCGCCCAGCGTTTTTCCATAGTTCGGCCATAAAGGGGAGTATGACCGGTTTTTACTGTACCCTCCACCTGCCAACCGGTGAGTCCTTTTTCAAAGTCGGCATTTTTTACAAAATTAACATTGTAGGTAAAGCCGTATCTGGGAGCCAGCGGCTCGGTGTTGCCTTCGATCAGATAGTGCCGGAAAAGCCGGCCTGTCCAACGCACCATCTCGTTGTCAGAGTAATTACTGCCCCAGTTGCCCGCCATTGCCAAACCTTCCAGCGCCGGATCGTTGGCGATCAGATTGAACTGCATATCCAGATAGTATTTCAAATCCACATTGGTAAGATACGCCGCGGTCAATGTTGACGGCACATTGCTGTTGATCATATACATACAGAGATTTTTCACCGCTCCGGGAAAGGTGCGTTCCAGCGATTTGGCGGTTTCAACAATGATGTTTCTGATATAAGATCTGGCAGCTTCTTCGGTCGGCACCGGCTGGCAGTAGGATTCGTACTTTATGATGCTGTCGCCATGCCCGGAATTGATAGCGTTGGAAATAAACTCTGCTGATATACCACCGGCAGCAAGCTTGCCGTACAGGCAGTAAAAGAAACGATGTCCTTCCGGGCGTTTGATAAAATCGTGTGCTTCGTTGTAACGCGCCATCAAAGTTACATCACCGGCGGGAAATTCGTCAAAGGTTATACCCACAAAAGCCGGATCATTCAAGCCTTCGTTGTTGTTTACCCCGTCGATCATCGCCTGGCTGGTGGGGTATTTGGCTATATGGTTGCCGTGCTGCCGCTGCAGATTGGTCGAATAGATGATTTCCCATTCTTTGGCGGTCAGGTTGCCTTTACCGGGCTGGGCGTAACTGTTGATGTAAGGCAGCAGATATTTCTTGATAAGCTTGTAATCATTCTTTGGGGCAACCTTCAAATAAGGACCGCCGGCAAGCTGATAGGTGTAGATTTCCGGGATCAGACGGATAATGACTTTGCCGGAAGCTCCTTTGAGTGTTATCTTGTGTTTTCCACGGGTAAGATATGCGTGACCGGCGCTGCGGACCGGTTTTTGAGTGGCAACTTCCAGCGTGGCATCGGCGTTGGGTAAAATAAAATAGACCCATCCGGTACGCGGATTGATAAATTCTCTGCTTTCGCCATCTTTCAGCTGCAGCGGCTCCAGTTCACGCACCAGATTGTTCAGCCGCTTGCTTTTTACCTTGGGCACCGGCGGAACAACTGTAAAATCCCATTTGCGCTTGAATTCGCCGCAGCGGAACTCAAAGGTGTGTTTGCCAAGTTTGATCCCGGTAAGTTTTATATTGTATCTGCCGGACTCAGCTGGTGCAAGCTGCTGCCAGTTTTTGTTATCTATGCGGTATTCCAATTTGGCATTTTCAGCAAGTTTGCCAAACCACAGAGCGGAAATACCCGGAGCATTGACCGGAATTTCTGCAAGTTTGCTCAAAACCACCAGACGGTTTTTTTCCAGCCCGCGCAGCAGCGAATATGCACCATTGGCGGCAGCTTCGTCCAGCGGTTCGATCCGCAAATCAGCTATGTCGATATAGCCGGAACTCCTGGCATCAGCACGCATTGCCAGACCGCTGCCGTAATTGGCTTTGCACTTGGGTGCAAAAACGATCGCTTCCACCAGAGTCCAATCACAATTTTGCGGCACTCTGACCACACCGGCTTCTTTTGCCCAGCTGTCGGCAAAGATCGTGTAGCTCATCCGCCGGGCTTTGAAGTTGACCGCTTTGACCATCATGCTGACCCGGTAGCGTTTTCCGGCATTGAGGATCATTGCCCGATCCTGACGGACAGCGGCTTTTTTGACTTTTACTGTATCAAAACGCAAAGCATTTTTGCCGTTGGGCCCGCCGCCGCGGAGGAATTCAGCGCCGCCATCAGTTGCCCAGTAAGCAGGAAACTCGCTTTGGTCGGCATCCAAAGCACCATTGGTATTGAGGCTTTCACGGCTGCCGGGGGTGGAAAACAGCGAACGGCTGTTGGCTTTGCCTTCGGCGGTCAAAGCTTCCAATTTGATGTCGGCAACTTCAAATTTGCCCTGGATGGCTCTGGCTCGAACCACTACACCGTAAGTTTTATCCGAAGAAGTAAAGCCGTAAAACTCCCGGCTGATGGTTTGCCACTTATCAGTGGGTTTGATTTTCATCAAACCGCTGGAACTCTTCCAGTTCTGATTGACCACCATAATATCAGCACTGCCGTTGGCATTGCCCTGACTCAAACGCACTTTGGCACTCAAACGGTATTTGGCTTTGGGCACGATCCGAAACGATGCAAACTGCCGTGCCATACCGCCGTCGGTCAGCACCAATGCCGGTTTCCCCTCGCAGGCAGTTGCGCTGTAAACTGCATTTTTTTTGCCCAGACTCCAGAATGCCGGTACATTGTTGATTTTATAGCTCAGATCCCCATTGGGGATGATGTTGGAACCTGTAAGTACCGCAGCGGTAAAACATACTGCGGCAGTCAGGCAACTTTTGAGATTGAATTTTTTCATACTTTTTTATCCTTAAAAGTTTATAACTTGTTATCACGGATATGCCGTTACTTTATCTATCCAGATGCCCGAACGCAGACAGTCGCTGGCCGTTCCGTCATGCCCGGAGCGGCCCATTTCATCTTTGTGACTCATAAGTTCGTCAAGCGTCAGCTCTTCCACGTGGCCGTCAATAAAGGTAAAGTTACCGGTACTTCCCTTGGAAATACCATCGTTGTTGGTGTAATTTTCACCGAATTTACGGCTTTCTCCGGCACCGTGACGGAATGCAAAATGACACGGGCGTGCACCGGTAAGAGCGTTATAACGATAACTGTCGCCGGCAAACATCGCCAGCGAGGGATCGCTCACACCGTTCAAATGACGGTAACTTTGGGTACAATTGGCTCCGAGGCTTGCAGAGTTACGGTCACTGGATCCTCCCAAAAAACTGCCGGTAACCGCACAGTTTGTTATGTAATGAGTAAAAGAAAACTCCGTTGTCACATGACCGGAAGTTTTAAGTTTGTAGGGCACAGCTTCGCCGGGGCATTGAAAGTTGTCCACTTTGCTGGGAGCGGCCTGGGAACCGGTCATATCCAAACCGTAACCGTCATTGAGTTTGGTGCCGTAAAATGTTTTGCCGCTTAAAATACAGAACCATGCCTGATCGCTGTTCCACGGCTTGGGAAATGCTGTGATGATCCAGTCTCCGAAATCTGCAGAGTACATAGTTTGTGCCAGCCCGATCTGCTTGAGGTTGTTGGCACAGTTGGCGGTTTTGGCGCGGCTGCGGGCTGCACTCAAAGCCGGCAGCAGCATCGCTGCCAGAATAGCTATGATGGCAATAACCACCAATAGCTCGATCAGAGTGAAACTCTTTCTGATGTTCATTTCTTCCTCCTGTTGCTTGTTGATTTTTTATCAGTTATACTACAAAAAATATCATTTTTATTGAACGGTTCAACAAATAATTGAACTATTGAAACGTTTCAATAAACAACATAAAAAAAATCATTATTACATCACCTTTACCGACCCGCGCATTATCAGCTCCGGTGGCAGAAGCTGTGCTTTTTCCGGCTCTTTGCCATCCAGGCGATCCAAGATGTATTCTGCTACCAGTTCACCAAGTTTCTTGCGCTGCTGCCGTATGGTGGTCAGGTCAAATTCCGGGCGGGCGGCATATTCTATATCATCATAGCCGATAATTGATATATCTTCCGGAATACGGTATCCGGCCTGCCGCAAAACATGCATCACATCAAAAGCGTGCCGGTCAGAAAAAGTCAGCACAGCCGTGGCATGATGCTTTTTTATCAGTTCCGGAACTTCTTCTGCCTGATAAAACATTACACTTTTGGCATCGCTGTAACGGTTGATCGCGTTCAGATTTCCCCGTAGCCGCCGTTCGATGGAGTCGTTGTATTCGCACAATATGACCCGGTGACCGTGCTCCAGCAGACAGTTGGCAGCCATTTCGCCGCCCAGCAGGTCGTCGGTCACAATAAAAGGTACATTATATTCCTGACAATGGCGGCTGCAAAAAACAAATGGTATGTTGCGATCTTCCAGCATTTGAAA
Source organism: Lentisphaeria bacterium (assembly GCA_017504585.1). Classification (GTDB taxonomy): domain Bacteria; phylum Verrucomicrobiota; class Lentisphaeria; order Victivallales; family Victivallaceae; genus SIG78. The sequence continues at coordinate 40,766 of JAFVQX010000190.1, read as the reverse complement.
CGCCTCACCGCCCAGCGACAACCAGTCGCCGCCGACAAAAATTATACCATCGACATTTTTGGAAAGCATCATATCCAAATTGTGCGATATATTGCCTGCCGAACGCTTTGCCGGCCAGCAGGAAAGTATACCATATTCGCGTTCAGCAAGCTTTTCGCCCGCCCCCAGAAAGATCTCGGTAAGAAACGAAGCATCCAGATGATTGGAGAAATAACCAACCAGACGGCTTTTGCCGGAACGCAACCCCCGACCGAAGTTATTGGGTGTATACCCCAATGCCCGGACAGCAGCATGCACCTGTTTAGTCGTTTCCGCACTGATCCGCGGTGAATTGTTCAGTGCCATCGACACAGTGCCGGTGGAAAGTCCCAGCTCCCGTGCCACATCTTTAAGGGTTACCATAATAAAAACCTCGACTGAAAATCACCATATATTTAATCGTTTCAAAGCCCCGCTTTTACAGTATAATACAAAAAAACTGTTTTGTCAAGGCTTAATCAGAAAAAAAAACGATTTTTCTTGTGCCGGCCGTGTTTTCACCATTCCGGAGTTTTTATTTCCGGACATATTTCAAACATCGCATCCACCGCGCTGTTGACCAGTTTCAACCCGATGCGGGGTTCAAACTGCTGCATTCTGGCTTCGTAACCGCCGGAAAATATGGCATTGGCATGACAAAGATAACTTACATAATCTGTTGAATTATAGGCTATCCAAGTATGTCTGAACGGCGAGTGCCATTTCATTTCCAGGCCAACTTCGCCCAAAAGTTCGCCGGGTACGCCGATCATACAAACATCGCTGCCAATGGAAATCAGCTGCAATTCCATAGTGTATTTATCGCCATTACGGCACCACACGCGATTGGCGGCGTTGGGGCGGATCTTGCCTTCCACCGGCACCAGTTTTGAGCGTAATTCCGGATCTTGCACCTTGTAACGCTCAAGATTGGCACGAATATCTATACAAGCCTTGATCACCGCGGCCGAAAGTGGTTTGGCAATAGTTTCCACCCCCAGTTCGCCCACCTGGGAATCCACCGGGAACTGGTCGCCGGCGGCTCCGGAAAAATAGGAACAATGTCCGCCGATGGCATTTTGTATATACTTGCGTACCTCTGCCGGAAAATCTGCGGTAATGGAGTGCCCCGCCAGCCCCGGGGCATGCGATGCCAGCGGGTGAGCCGCGTAATTGACAAAGACTTCCACTGCATAATCCGAATTTTTGGGCCGGAAAAACAAGACCCCCACTTCCGGGTCGCAAACACCATTTGCCAACGGTTCCAGCTGAATGTGATGCGGCACAAAGTAACATTTATTATCGGGCGTAAGATAACGGCGGTTGGTATTGGCACAACAGATGTTGGAATAGCTGAAAACATCAACTTCCGCAAAGTCCTGCGCCCGGATATTTTTCACCGCTTCGACCGTTGCCCCGATCAACTGCCGGGTGCGTTCATGATTGCGCTCCTGGGCGGCGTTACTGCGATAGGCAGGCCCACCGTGAGTGTGAGTACAGCTCAACAATACCGCACTTTCAGGACAATTCAGAATTTGGGCGCAACTGCTGCGGAGTTCCAGAACCACATCCCGGTCAAGTCCCAGAATATCAAAACTCAAAAAAAGAGCCCGGCTTTTGCCGTCATCCAGACAAAAGCCGTTTACTTCCAATTCATCATGCTTGGCAACAGTTCCGAAATTGGGGCCGTATCCGGAAATAAGATCTCCGACTTCACTGGGAATGATCGCTCGCACGCTGGCAATTTTCATAATCTTGCTCCTTTTTTGATCTTTTTTTCACTCCAACGATTGCAAAAACCATTTTGTTTAATCGTTTCAACAAAATAATATAAACGCTTTATATCTTCCTGTCAAGTCCCAAAGAGCAGAAAAGTGCAAGATTTAAATTTTCAGTCAGACGGCAGAACTGACATTCTGCCGCCTGATAATGCGGAGCGATTTTCTGTTACTGCAGTTCCACTATGGCAAAGCTGTGGGCGGGGAGCTTGAGTTTTATGGTGTTGTTTTTGAACTCCAAAAGCTTTATGCCGGGGTTTTGCCACTTGAGCTGAATTCTGACAATAGGCAAATCGTTGGCTTTGCGCAACTTGTAAAGTTCGGAATATTCCGGATCGTCGGCTTCCAGCAATTCTCTGGCGGTTTTGAAAGTTTTCATGCCCAGCGCTGCCGGCGCAAATTTGACCACTACTTCCTGATCCAGCCGCTGATTGCCGATGTGGGAAATTACTGCCAAAAGTTTATTTTCCGTGGGGTGTTTGTATACGCTGGCGTACACCTCTTTACCTTGCACCACTTTGGGAGCCTTTTCGCTCCAATAGCCGATGAATTCAGCTGCCGGAACATTGAATTTATCGTAGATACGCACGATTTTATCAAAGATACCGTGGTGACAGCGGTTGAGGGAGATTATGGTGTTGTGCAGCAGCGTGCCGCTCAAAAATGCCCGGGTTATCCGCAATTTGTAGAGTTCCTCATCTTCCTTGCCGCCGCCGAATTGCTTCATCAAATTATCATTGGACTGATAAACAGCGTTGTTTATGCCAAAGGGCAGACTGCTCAACTCGCAGGCAAACATCTCCACCGGGTAGCTGTCAAGAATATCTTTGCCGTTGTGCATGAGGGTACTGGATTGCTGGCGGATGTGTTCGCCATTGAGCAAGTGAGTTACAAATGTATAACTGGGCAGCTGTACGGAACTGGTGTTATGCACATGGATAATGTAATCTTCCACCCCGTTATCCATTAAGATCATCGCCAGCTTGCGGTAGAAGTTGCGGTATGCCAGAAGCGGCGTGCGGCTGTAACAACCGTGGTGATTATTGTCGCAATGGGGCACGATGCCGAAGTCAAAGTTCACACCGTGGATCTTGGTCTTGCGGGCAAATTCTCTGACCCGGTAGAGGAAGAAATCCGCCCCCCGGCTGGCGGGGCAGAGCAGGAACAGGGTGTGGGTCTTGTTTTTGCGTTTGCCCGTCCAGACCTGACGGGGCACGCACTCCCACTCGTTGCCGAAAGCCTGAACTTCGGGGTATTCGTCGGAGGTGTAGAAGGGGTTGTAAATAAATGGTTTGACATTATTCTTTTTGAAAATTTCCACATTTTCCTGCACTTTGCGGACAAGTGTATCGTTATCCACGCCCGGCACATCGGCAAAGGCGTCGGCAAGAGTCCCCCCTACGCCGGGCAGATACCCGCACCAGCTTGTGGGCGTTTTGCCCGGGCGGTTCATGGTAACGTTCCACTGCCAGCTGGCGGTGTTCAGGGGGTAGCGGGGGTGCTGGGGTTTGACCGGAGAAGCCAGCAAGCCGTAATCGAAAGTGAGCATTTCCCCGGCTTGCAGATTTTTGGCAATAACAACGGTAAAGACGGCGTCTTGGTCATTTTTGGTAATGATAAAGGGTTTGGCGCTGCCGTTCCAGCTGCGGGAGCTTTCGGCAAAGAAACACAAACCTTTCTCTTCGTTGCCGATAAAATTCACCGGATAAAACTTATATTCAAACTTGCCGTTGGGGATCTTGGCTGTGATCTTGTTGCTCCAGCCGTTGGCGGAAGTGTGCAGATATTTGGCAAATCTGGCGGGCAGCACAAACTGCAATTCCAAAGAACGGATATTTTTCAACGCCGTAACTTCCACAACATTGTGCTGAACGCCGTCAAATTCCAGCCAGCCATCGGAATTTATCCGGCAGTCGGCATTGCCGCCCTTAACGGAAAATTCGGCACGGTGGGGCAAGGCGGATTTTTTCTGAAACGTTCCGGAAATTGCCTGACCGTTGACCAGGATCGACGCACTTTTAATGAGATTTTCGCCCCTGGAAGTGATGGTTTGAGGCAGGAAATCATCTTTGTTCCAGCGATAATCCCGGTTGACCACTTGGGCGGTAAAAGTGCCATTTTCAGCGTAAGTCATGGGGGTATAAGGCGGGATTATTCTGGTCATATCAAAGTCAAGTTTGCTCCATTCGCCGATGCCGGGGTAATAGAGGGTTTGACCGGAAATGACTTCGCCCTTGCCGTCGGTTATTTCCAGCAGATAGGAGCCGGGAACACTTTGAACAGCAAAGGGTATGCTGACAAGGTCGGCAAGTTTACTGTTTTTGTAAATCACTTTGCCGGAAGGATCTTTGAGGGTGATGAGCAGCTTGGCACTGTTGCCGTATTTGCTTTTGAGGATGGCGGTTTTTACGGCAAGTTCGATTTTTCCGGCGTAATACAGGGGTGTTACCGTAAAGTATTGAGCCGATATTTTCAGCGGTACATCCTGCGAAAAGAATACGGTTTTTTCGTCTGCCGAAGTAAGTTTATACACCAGCCGGTCGGCGTGGAGCATGGTCAAAGGCGTTTGCACCTTTTGGCGAACCGGTTCGTTGGCTTTGAGCTTGATGGTAAGAGCCGCCAACGCCTGCGGGGTCAGCAAGCCGGAATTGCTTTCCTGAATAATGAAAAACTTGACCGTGCGATCCACCGGCGAAACAAATTCAAACTCCTGCTCTATGTTGCCAAAAGAGGGATTGCCCCGGCTGATTACCTTAAGTGAGGGCGCGTTTTTGGGGAATTTGAGGGTGAAAAAGTATTCATCATCAGCCCAGTAACTTTTGCCCGGCTGGGCGGCAAGGTCGGTCGCCGCCGTAACAGCTGTATTGAAAAAGCTGCGGCAGAAATTCATTTTAAGCTCTTGGGGTACCTTGCTCAAACCGATGGCTTTCCACGGGATCGCCACTTTGCCCTGCCAGAGAAATGTATCATCTATCTGCATGGAAATATGCGAGCTGTAATCCCACTTGGGGTTATAGTTGGGCACATTTTTCAGCGAATCGGCTTTGCCGCCCGCTGCGGTACCGCCAAAGTAGTATTGCTTGCCGCTGTGGCGCAAGTGCAGTTCAAAAGATTCAAAGCCCCACACCCCGGATTCGGGATCGGCTGCCGAATGACCTTTCAAAACCGAAGTTTTAGCGGGGAAAATGGTAGTAAAATCCACATAAAGATTATCTTTATCGTAAGAAAATGCCGCGTCGTTTTTGGGCAGTTCCCATGATTTTTCGCTGTTTCTCAAGCGGTGCAAAAGCATGTAAGATATACCGCCTGAAAACTCGCTGTTCCGCTGTGGAACTGCCATAACTCTGGGGTAACGCTGATGGATGAGCTTATTTTTCACCCCGGCAAGTTTGGCAACTTCTTCGTTGGAAAGCACCCGGTCGTAGAGCCGCAAACTTTTGATGAATGTATCGTTATCCCACGCCGGGACCCGGTACCAGCGGTCTTTGAGGGGCCCGATATTCAAAATTTCCAGCTTGCCGTCTGCAATGGGGAAATCCTGTTTGGCTTCTTTGATAAGTTTGCCGTCAAAATAGCAGCGGATCTTGTCGCCATCCCAACTGAACGCCGCTTTGTGGAGCTTTCTGCCGGGGAGCTTTTTGGTGCCGCCGTAAAAATTCTTTCTGCCGTTGGCAAAGCGGAACTGCACTATGGGGTTGTTGACAAAGGAGTAAAACCCCACCTCTTCTCTGCCGTTGGCCCGGAGTACTGCCAGCGTGCGGACTACACTTTTGGTTTTACGCATGGGTTTATCAAAAGCAAACTCCAAAACCATCGTGCCTTGTTTGCCCACCAGCCCTTTGACCGGTATCTGGCAGGGTTTATCGCCGTAAGCCATAAGTTTTTCGCCGTCGATCTCGTGGAGAGTGCCGGTAAACTCAACAGTCTGGTTGTTGACTTTGATTGATTTATCACTGGAAAAATCAATGGCAAGCGTGGCATCTTTTGCCATCATGGCCACTGCCGCAAAAAAGACGAAAAGGGCAGTAAAGAGTTTGGATAACTTCATGGAAAACCTCGGAAAATATGTTTGGATCACTTATTTGAGTTCTGCAATTTCTTTTGCCGAAAGAGCAGTGTTGTAAACCCGCAGCCGCTTCATAAAGCAGTCGTTATCCCAGGTGGGCGTGATAAAATACTGATCGCGGAAAGGCCCTACGGTCAAGAGAGCAATGTTGGCAGGCTTGACCGGCAGCGGCTGTTTGGCTTCGTAAATAAGTTTGCCATCCAAATAGAACTTGATCTGCTTGCCATCCCAGGTAACTGCCGACTGGTGAATTTTTTTGGGCGTAAGTTTGATGTTTCTGTCGGCAAAAACCGGATTGCCGAACCGCAGCTGGATCACCGGATTGCCGTGGAAGGTGAAAAACGCTATCTGCTTGTTGCCTTCCAACCGCAGACAGACCAGCGGACGGGCGCCGCTTTTGGAGGTTTTGGTATCAATGGCGTATTCCATAACAATAGAGCCGGATTCGTCCACTAAAGTTTTGCCGGGCACCGCAAGGGGTTTTTCGCCGAAAGCCATGACTTTGGCTCCGGCAACATCTTTGATTGCTCCATCAAATTTATAAGTTTTGCCCGCCACAACCACATCCTGTGCTTTGTCGCCGGTAATATCCAGCGTAGGTTCAGCGGCAAAAAGCGTGGTAAGAGCGAGGGCGGATACGGCAATGGTAAAAAATTGTTTTTTCATATAAAAAATCTCCTTGGTTTCAGCATAAAAAGGTTATTTGGCACCCCAGAATTCTTCGGTAGTGTCAAATGCGGGCAAATCATTATAGGGGTTGGTATCAGCAGTATAATTTGCCGGTTCGATATTGCATTTGGTCATAATGGTTTCTGCGTGGCCGTCAAAATACACAAAGTTGGCAGCTCCGGCGTGCCGGGAGGCAATAGAGCCGAAGTTGTTTTTGGCTACAACGCTCCACCTTTCAGCAACCACATAGTAGCCTTTGGAGGAACCGCCATTGGCACTGTCGGCATAAAGCATTGCTGCCGCCGGATTGGCTGGTGTGGCGCGCTTATAGAGCGTACTGCGGATAAGCCAACGGTGGATACCGTAAGGTATATCAAAAGAAATGGTTTGGCTGCTCTGGCTGGTCATACGGTAATTATTGAATTTAGCCCCCGCCGAAATCGGGGCGTTGGGGCAGGAAATCACTTCGCTGTCGATCAAGCCTTCTTTCCACATCAGCCCCGCCCATGAGATTTTTACCGAGGGGTAATCAACATTGGCTACTGCATGGGGCGGAACATAATCATTGTGACTGTCGGCATACATATTTACGCCCAAACCGATCTGCTTGCAGTTGTTTATACAGTTGGAAGTACGGGCACGCTCCCGGGCAGCCGACAGCGCCGGCAGCAGCATGGCCGCCAGAATGGCAATAATGGCGATCACGACCAAGAGTTCGATCAGCGTAAACTTCTGTTGCTTCGCATAATATGCATTATGTGAAGTCCTTGAGCTGAAAATCATTGATTTTTTCATAAAACTCCCATTCGATTTTATTTTTTTATATTTGTAATATTTTATAAATAAAAAACTTACAACTGTATCTTCACTTCACATAATGCATATTATGCGAAATAACGCAAACAGATATGTAAATTATACATCATAAAAGGCAGTTTGTCAAGGATAGAACGTTTATTTTCGTGTTTTATCAAGTAAAAAACGAGGGGTGCTGCAACCTTTTGCGAGGTTTTGCAACACCCTTTTTTTGTTTCTATCGGCTGCTTTTCAGCTGTTCTGCCGGGGCGCAGTATCGCGCACAAAGGCAAAGTAGAGTGCGGGGATCACATAAAGCGTCAGGAGCGACGCTATCAAAAGACCGCCTACCACCCCCACACCGCAGCTTGACCGCAGTTCCGACCCCAGCCCGGTACCGAACGCCATGGGCAGCATACCGGCTACCGAAGCAATACTGGTCATAACGATAGGTCGGAACTTGGCTTCAGTAGCTTGCAGCATCGCCTGATGGGTGGGCACGCCATTTTTGGTCAGCGTGGAACACTCGTCAAGGATCAGAATAGCGTTGTTCACCACGATCCCGATCATCATAACACCGCCCAGCAGACCCATCATGGACATGGACATATTAAAGCAGTAAAGCGTTAAATACATACCCAAAAAGCCCAGCGGCACGGTGAACATGATCAGGAAGGGTTTGGTCCCCGATTCCATGATCGCAGCGATCAGCAGATAGGTGAGGATCGCCGCCAGAATAAGCACCTGACCGAATTCGGCGGCAGTTTCGTTCATCATTTCCACATTACCGCGCATACGCAGTGTGTACCCGGGGGGCAGCATGGGGCGGGCAGTTTCGGAGATCTTACCGGAAACCACCCCCAGAGCCATGCCCGGAGCACTGTTGGCGTAAATATACATGTTGCGGTTTTTGTCGTAACGGTTGATGATAACCGGGCGGGCCTCTTCGGTGATCTTTGCCAGAACTTCGGTATTCAACGGGTTGTTATCTTTGGTGGCAAGCGCGTTCTGTTTAAGCTGGGTTTCGCCGTATTCCTTGCGGTTTTTCAATCTTATGTCGTAAGTACGGGTACCGGTGCGGTAGTCCCCCACTTCGATACCGTCAAGGGAGCCAACTAAATTGGTGTAAAGGTCGTTGGCACTCAAACCGAGGTTCTGCAGAATGGTGCGGTCAGGCGTGATATTGATATTGGTTTTGCGTTCACGGCTGCTGCTGTCAAGGTCACGGGTGATCCCCAAAGCGGGAATGGTTTCCATGACTTTCTTTTCCACTTCTTCAAGGACTTCCAGATCGGGGCCGCTGATGGTACAGTTGATTTCCGATGTACTGCTGCCGAAAGTTGCGGGTATACTCATGGTGATACGGCAGTTATCCAGATAGCTCAACTCTTTGCGCAATATTTCCTGAAGGTCATCGATCGTTTCTTCACGCTCAAACTTTTTGGTGGTCTTCAGGTTCATCTGACCGATATAAACAGCGCTGGAAACCTGTCCGCGGGGGGCACCTGACCGACCGGTCCAGAGATTTATACCGGTAATAAAATCATACTTTTTAAGGTGATCTTCGGCTTCTTTCAGCAGTTTTTCGGTGGTTTCCAGATTGTAGCTGGTGGGGAACTCAAAGCGGATGCGGATCTCGCCCTGGTCGCAGAAGGGCAGGAAGCTCAACCCCACTTTGGGCATGATAAACGCCCACACACAAATCGCTCCGGCAAAAACCGTTGCCACAATGATCCGGGGGTGCCGGCTGGTCCACTCGATGGATCTGTTGAACTTTCCGCAAAGCCAGTCGTAACCCATATCCCACGGAATAAAGAACTTTTGCAGCAAAGTCTTTTTGTCGCCAACTTGGGCGGGTTTGTAGTTTTTAAGCAGAACGCAGCTCAAGATGGGGGTCAAAGTAAAGCTGATAAAAAGCGATACGATCGTAGCCGCCACCATCACCCCGGCAAAGGGGCGCATCATCGTCCCGATACGGGTGGTCATCATGATCATCACCGGCACAAACACCACCACATTGGTCAAAGCACTGGCAGAAACCGCGGCGATAACCTCGCCGGTACCCTCTTCGGAAGCTGTTTTAATATCTTCGTTACGGTTAAGGTGGTTGAAGATATTTTCGATAACCACGATACTGTTGGTCACCAGCACCCCCACCGAACAGCCCAGACTCAAGAGGGTCATGATGTTAAAGGAGTACCCCAGCCAGACCATTGCCGCAAAGGTCACCACCACCGAAATCGGCATGGAGATCATCACAATAAAGGTACTGCGGATGTCGTGCAGAAAGAGGAAGAGCAGCACAGCAGTCAGGATGATACCCGTAACAATGGAGCTTTTGGCATCATCCACCGACGCCTGAATAAACTCCCCGGAATCCTTGAACCAGACCATTTCCATACCCGAGGGCAGTTCGCCGTTGCGTTTCATTTGCTCCACCCGCTGGCGGATGCCTTTGATAACCTCAATAGCGTTAGCTTCGGCTTTTTTGACCACATTGAAAAATGCTGCCGGTTTGCCGTTGACATATGCTTTATTGCGGACTTCGCGGCTCATAAGTTTGACTTCGGCAATATCCCGCAGGTAAACGCGTTTGTTTTTTACAGTACCGATTTCCAGCGACCGGATCTCTTCGATGTCCTTGTAGTCGCCGGCAAAAGTCACGTTTTTCTCGTTTTTATCGACCTGGATACGCCCCAGCGGCTTACGCACGTTGTTGGCTTTGAGCTTATTTACAATAGTGCCGATGGAAAGGTTCATGGCAGTAAGTTTGGCGCGGTCAAGCAAAATGTGTATCTGCATTTCGTTGGAGCCGTAGACCCGCACTTCGCCTACGCCGGAAACAGCGGCAAACTTGTCGGCAATAACATCGTCGGCAAAGTCGTAAAGGTCTTCCTGGGTGCGGTCGCCCACCAGAAAGATCTGCACAACCGATGTGGCGTTGGTATCGATCTTGCGGATACGGGGCTCTTTAGCACCGTCGGGCAGCTGGTCGCGGATGGTGTTCAACGCTTCCCGGATGTCAGTAGCGGCAATATCCACGTTGGTACCCATGTTGAATTCCAGCGAGATATTCGCCTGATCTTCCACCGCCACGCTGGATATATGCCGGATGCCGTCCAACGAAGAAACTGCGTCTTCTATACGGCGGATGATCTCCACTTCGATTTCTGCGGGACTTGCCCCTTCGTATTCGCAGCGAACCAGTACGGTGGGGATCTCAATATTTGGCAGCAGGTCGATACTCAACCGGGGGTAAAGGGAAGCCCCGATCATAATAAGAACAATGATAAATGCCGTCATGGCAATGGGACGGCGCACACTTATCCGACTTAAAAACATCTTGAATAAACTCCCCTAAACTTACTTGTTGATGATGTTCAGCAGAGCATTGTTGTTGACAAAGGTCTGACCGGTGGTGACCACCTCTTTGCCCAGCAGTTCGGCAGTGTTGAGTACTTCGCAATAGCCACCGTCGATGATCCCCCGCTCCACGGTGGTATCTTTGGCGCGCTTGTCGGCTGTGACAGTGTAGACCATGTAGCGGTCGTTGGCGCGAAGCATCATGGCGTCGGCGGGCAGACCGTAGGCAACTTTTTCCTGCAGGATCAAATTGATGTCTGCCAGCATACCGCTGACCAGTTTGACATTTTTCGGAACCACTGCTTTGAGTTTGAAAGTACGGCTTTCGGGGTCGACCCCGGGGGATTTGTAAGTTACGACAGCAGTACCCAAAACTTTACCGTTCACATCTTTGAACTCCACTTTGGTCTTGCCGGCTTCGATCTGGTGGTAATAACCGGCACTGATAAAGGTTTCCACTTCCAGTTTATCATGATTTTCCAGCTTGAGTATGTTCTGACCGGCAGAAACATATTCGTTGGCTTCCACATATTTATCAAAAACCACGCAATCGAAGGGGGCGCGTACTACCGAGTCATCCAGATTTTTTCTGGCGATGGCAAGATTGCTTTGCGCCTGTTTGAGCTGGGCGCGGGCGTTGACGATGGCACTGTGGGCGTTCTGAACATCCATCTGGGCTGTTTTGTAGGCGGTTTCGGTGGTTTCCAGATTGCTCTGACTCAAGGCGTTGGAGCGGGAGAGGGTCAAAGCGCGTTCGTAATCGCGCTTGGCCTGCTGCAAGGTGATCTCTTCGGTTTTGAGCTGCAGTTCGGCACTTTTCAAAGCGGCTTCTTTAACATTGATCTCGTCTTCTTTGACCACCACCTGATTTTTCAGAACCTGCCGGTCGATGCCGAAAAGCACATCGCCGGTTTTGCGGTGATCGCCTTCATCCACATTGAGCATTTCCAATGTGCCGCTGATTTTTGCAGAAATAGTGGCGTATTCCACCGGTTTGACCGTTCCCTGCACCGGCAGCTGTTCGCGGAATGTGCGTTTTTCCAGCTTCTGAACGCCCACACGGACTGAACGCTCCTTGGCGCGCACCACTTTTTTGCTGCAAGAGACGCTGCACAATACCAACAACACCAACCCGGAACTGACAAGGATCTTTTTCATTTTACCACCATCTTTATATATTTAATAAACATATTTCAAGCAAAATAATTGCATTTCAGATAAAATGCAATATATTTATCGCATTATCTTGATAAACGAAAGGTTATTAAAAAATGGCTACTTTCCGGGAAATAGAGATTTTTTTGCAGCTCGCCCAAGAGCTGCATTTCGGCAAAACCGCTTCGCTTATGGGCATAACCCAGGCGGCTTTGAGCAAAGAGATCAGCAAGTTGGAGCAATCGCTGGATTGCCGTTTGTTTGACCGTTCCGACAAATGGAACATCCGCCTGACTGCCGCAGGAAAAGCCTACGCCGAAGAGGTGAAAAATCTGCCGGAACTCCTTGCCAGAGCCGATGAACATGCCCGCCGGGCGGCGCGGGGCGAACGGGGGATGCTTTCGATCTCGGTAGCCAACATGGTTTACGACTATCTGCATTTGGGGGGCATTTTGAAAAAGATGCACGAAAAATATCCCGCAGTAAAATTGCAGATACACGATTATCAGGGGACGCCTCCTGTATATAATCAGGTGCGGTCAGGCGAAGCGGATATAGGTTTTCTGGCAGTAAACAATCTGGTGGGGCTGGAAGAGCAGAATCTTCAGTATTTCAAATTGCTGGAGTTGCCTATATGTTTTGCCATACCCGCCAAACACCCGCTGGCATACAAAGAGGATCTGCGGGTCAGCGATTTGAAGAACTCCAACTTTATCCTGCCTTCGGCAAACCTTGTGCCGTGGCTGCGGAAGAAGTTTGAAGAGATCTTTTACAAGCATTGCGGCACCTACCCCATTGTGGAAGTCGAAGCGCTGGGGCTGCGGGCGACCCGCCAGCTGGTTTCCGCCGGACTGGGCATCGGGCTGGTGATAAAACCCGCCGTGATCGATGAGCGCGAAAATATCGTTTACCGCGATACCGACTTGCTGATAAAACGCATCATCATTGCCGCGTGGGACGAAAACAATCAATCCCGCACGCTGAAAAACTTTTTGAAACTCCTCAAAAAAAGCGTTATCGCCGCGGATGATAACGGAAGTGCCTGCTGAAAGCTTCCGGCAGCCTGATACAGCTGAACATGGCTGTTTTTCTCCGGACAATGTGAACTGCGGATAAAATTTTTATTTGCATTTTTCTTAAAACAGTTGTACCTTACACTGTTCTTGGAATGATCGTTGGAAAATGATTCGGTAAATATTTCAAAAAAAGGTGCAAAAATCATGTGGAAAAAAACTCTTTATTCTGTCGGGGCAATGCTTTTGGCGATTGCCGCAGTTTCTGCCGAAACAGTGCTGACTCCGGTGGTCAGCGAACACATCAGGATAGATGGCAAGCTGGACGAAGCGGCATGGAAAAAAGCCAAATTTGTGGACTCTTTTCTGCTGATGAATACCAATAAACCCGCTAAACGCCGCACCGAAGTAGCGGTGATCAACAATGGTGTGGATATCGTATTCGGCTTCAAATGCTATATACCTGAAAATGAGATCAACAACTCCTCGCTTTTTCAGGAATGTGTGGAAGTTATGATCGACCCCCAGGGCGACAGTGCCAGCTATTACCACTTTGCGTTGGGGCACAACGGCAAACTTTTTGACCGCTCCTGCGATCAGGGGGGCTTTGTGCAGGATGTAAGCTACGACTCCGGATTCCGGGGCAAAGTCCGGCACGGCAAAGATTTCTGGACTGCGGAAGTCGCCATACCCTTCCGGGCGTTGGATCTGCGGACTGCCAACAAGGATTTCTGGACGGTCAACTGCGCCAGAGAATCTTCGGAGATCTCTGCCATCGGTAAAAACGGCGTACTCAATGTCAAAGGTGTGTTTGTAAAAATGGCTCCGCCCCAACTGGATATGGCATGTTATGCATGGGAAGTGGGCGAACCGAAGATCAATGCCTCTATCAAAAAAGGCAAACTTGCCGCCGATTACCAGATCACCATCAAAGAAGCTGGCGGCAAAGCCCGGACGGTTCTGCCGGAAGTTATGTGGCAAGCTCCGGACGGCAAATGCTTTACCCGTACATTGCTTAAACAGCAAGTTGCCGCCAACGGCACGCTGAACATAAAGTTCCCCACCCAGATGCTGGAAAAAAGCGGCAAATATCAGGTGACTTTCTCCTTGCGTGATGCAGAAAATTACCGTCTGCTGGCAGAAAAGAAAGTCACTGAAAATCTGGAATTCACCCCCATATCCATCGACTTGATCGACCCCCATTACCGGCAGGCGATCTTTGTAACGCAAAAGCTGGATAAAGTGCGGTTCAAAGTTTCCGCTTCCGACCTGAAAAAAGGTATGCTCATCCGCGGCTCCATCCGCAAAGCCGGTGAAAAAACAGCGCTGGTTTCTGCCGAAAAGGCGGCAGCCAAAAGCGTGAATTTTGAGTTCGACGCCACCAAACTGCCTTTCGGCAGATTGGAAGTTGTGGGCGAATTGGTGGATAAGTCCGGCAAAGTTACCGCCGCTACCGCTGCTCCTATCCGCAAACTCGAATACCGCAAAGGCGAAGTGTGGCGGGGCAAAGACCGCAACTGGTATATCGACGGCAAAAAGGTGTTTCTGCTGTTGAGCTGGAATGTCAAAGATTTCTATTTTCCTGAATTTCTGGCAGTTATGACCAATACCGGCAAATACTCACATGTCAAGACAATAACTCCTCTGGGGTTCGGATTGGCAGCCCCCGGTTTCGGCTTGCGTAATGTGCTTGCCAAGCAGGGCATTACTCCGGCGGCAGAAGCGTTTTTCCGCAAGCGGGTGGCTAAATATATGCAGTCTGCGAATGTCTTTGCCCACTACTGGGTGGACGAACCGGACTGCTCCGGCTTGAGCCGGGAATCGGCCGCCAAAGTCGCCGCCATTGCAGCGGATGTTGACCCGTGGCACCCGGTGGTCATTTCCACCGGCACCAAAGGGGTGATCGCTTACCCGGATTGCGGCGAAATCAACGGTTTCCACTGCTATCCGCACCCCAGCCAGACCAAACAGATGAATAACTTCAAAAAAATCGTGATCTGCATGGATATTGCAGCCGAATATTTCAAAGATAAAGTCGACGCCCAGAGTATTGCTTATCTGCATCAGGGCTTCAACTACGGCGATCACGGTTCACGCAGCAGCCGCGTGCCGAGCTATGAAGAATACCGTTCGCAGAACTTGCTGGCACTCATTCTGGGCGCCCAGGGGCTGCTGCATTACAACGTCTTCCGGGGCGATTATCCGGAAATCAATGTGGGTATGCCGATATTGGTCAAAGAACAAAAGATCGTAGGCGAAGAAGCTATTATCCACACGCAGCTCAAAGCCAAAGCTCCCAGCAAGAGTCTGCGTCTGCGTGCAGCAAAAAATCCGGAAACCGGAGCGGTCTGGCTGTTGGCGTGTAATGTGGAATACGAAGATGCCGAGTATGAATTTGAACTTCCCGAATTCGGCAACTCCAAACTGCAGGTCTTGAGTGAAAACCGCACCATAAACGCCAGCAACGGCAAAATCAAAGATAAGTTCCGTCCGTTTGAAGTACATGTCTACACAACTGATATGCGTGATTTCAAGCTCAAGACAGTTGATGAAATCAATGCACTTATCGAAGCAGAGTACAAAAAGCGTGAAAAACCCGGCAACATCCTCTTCCAGCGTATGGATGAAGTAAAAATGGAAATTATTCCTTCCAGCAATGCCAACCGCGATTCACGCGACCCCATTGCCAACCAGCTGTGGCATGTTACCGATGGTGTGATCACCACCAACAGCCCCAGAGGCGGCTGCCCGTGGAAGGATAAAACCCCCAACAAGTGCCCGGACTGGATCGAACTCAATCTCAAAAAATCTGCCACTATCGGCAGAGTGGTGGTCTACCCGGAAAAACAATCGCTGCGGGACTTTGAAGTGCAGCTGAAATCAGGCAATGGCGAATGGCAAACCGTAGGCAAAGCAGTGAACAGCAAACAGGATATGTACGAATTCAAGTTTGCCCCCCAAGCTGCCGACAGCATCCGCATTTATGTAACCAGAAACAACGGCAAGAACACCATAATTGCCGAAATCGAGGCTTACGAAAAATAAATTTGTGAGCAAGCAAAGTACGGTGGCACATCGCGGGCAATCTCGAGCCGGGCTCGCAACCCTGCACCTCGGCTTGTCCGCCGTAGCTTTATGCGAAGGCGGATCGAAAGGTACACCTTGTCACGGCGTAGTAAAACGAAGCCGGATCCCTCGGGCAGTGCATTGCAAAACTCGACATTGCCTCACGCTGTATCCACCGGAGGCTCGCTATAGTTTGGGCGTTTTTGACAAATCATAACTTGTGTGGTATATTGATAATCATAAATGAGATAATTTAATAAAAGGATAAAAAATGAACACTTTTAAAACTCTTTTTGCCGCTGTTGCTTTGAGTGCTTTTGCCCTTTGCGGAGCCGAACCCTACTTGAGCTTTCCTTTGAACGAGGGCGATGTAAACAAGGTCAGAGAAGCCACCGGCAAGATCGACAAAGTGACCGTTTGGAACGCCAATCAGTTTGAGGTGGTCGATGGCCCTGACGGCAAAGCCTTTAACTTCAACACCCCCGATAAAATCAAAACTTACGCCGGACTTTGTTTTAACATGCCTTCCGGATTTGACCCCGCCAAAGGTTTTACCTTTACGGCATTGGTCAAAACTCCGGAAAATATGCACCGCAGCCGCCAGTACGAGCTCTTTTTCTGGAGCAATTCTCACGGCAAAGGCCCCGGTTTCCGTATTTATGTAAGCTGGAAAGCTCTCTGGGTATGTGTTGGCGACGGCAAAAAAGCGGTCAGGATCGCTTCCAAAAATTCACAGGGTACCCTCAAAGACAACACCTTCTACCGGGTCGCCGTCAGCTACGATGGCGAAACTGTCAAAGTCTATGTCAACGGTACTTTGCGGAACTCTGCCCAAGGCGTTATGACCAAATCCACCCGCCAATGGGCAGCCATCGGCGCCAGCAGTCCCCGCGGTTCGGCATACGGCTTCAACGGTATTATAAGCGATGTCAAACTCTTTGACAAAGTTCTCACCGATGCCGAAATCGCCGAAATGAAACCCGAAATGTAAGGATAATGAACCAATGACTGCTGCTGTAAAAGTAAATTACTCCGTTGAAACGCTTATTCTGGGAGCGACCTTTTACGGTTGCGGTCTGGCTTCGGTAATAAAAAATTCGCTGGTGGTGGAAAGTTCCATTGCTGTCGGCAGCGATCATGCTTTTGGTTTTATGCAGGGAAAAAACTGGTCGCAACCCTTGACTTCGCCCGGAGCTGAAGAGTTCCGGCAGGAGCTGGCTCTTCGTCATGCTCTGGAAAACGATCGTATCTTACCGGCGGCACTGGCTCCGACGCTGGCGGCGTGGTGCATGAAACACCAGATACAACCCCTGCTGGGGCTGGAATTTATCCGCAGATCCGGCAAAGTTTACACCTTTATCGACTGGGGCGGCAACGAAGTAAATATTGAAGCGGAAAAGGTGATCGACGCCCGGAGTCAGGGTCCTGAAAAGCTCTTTACCGCCGCAGTTTTTTCCGAAAAAGCTCTTGCTGAAGGCAAATACGGCAGCTTTGAATTGTTCCGCACTCCGGCAGAGAAGATATACACTTTGGAAATGCCTTGCAATTCTGCTGACACCCCCGACCTTGCCCGGCAGAATTTGCAAAAGCTGTGGTCAGCTCGCCCCGATGAGTTAAGCGAAGCTCAAATCATCTGGTCAGCTTCCCGTTTCAACTTCCCACGCTTTGACAATGCTGCAGCAGCGTTGGATGCCGGGCTGCAAGGCAAGTATGGATATGCCTGGATCCCCGAGGCTCCTGCCCCGGAAAATGTTGGATTTGATTGCGTAGTTGCCGGCTTGGGCACTGCCGGAATCATCGCCGCTATCACTGCCGCCCGGCGTGGTGCAAAGGTGTTGGCGATCGAAAAAAACTTCTATCCCGGCGGCGTCTGGACCGGGGGCTTTGTAGCCCGGTCGTACATTCAGGATGTAGGTGGGCTTGCCAAAGTTTTGCAGGATAATTCCGCAAAATACTCCGGCTATCACTCCATGAGCGAGAGTTTGAAGCTGGAGCTGGAAAGTGCCGCCCGCCATGCCGGAGTAACTTTGGAATACGGTTCTGCCATTGCCGGGGTGGAAAAATCCGGCGACCGGGTCACTGCCGTAACTTACCGCAATGCTTCGGGCAAACTGTATAAAGTATCGGCTTATACATTCATAGATTCCACAGCCGATGCGGTGCTTTGCACCATGGCAAACGCCCCTCTGACTTGCGGAAGAACCGGCGATGGGGAGTTCAACAGCTACACCAACAGCATGGGCAAGATCGGCGGCAAATTCTTTTATGTGCAGAACTTCGATGCCGGGCGGGTGGCTCAATATGATCTGGAAGATTTCTCCAAAAGTTTCCTTTACAGCACAAGTTTGCATTTGCAGGATGATTTCCGCACCAAACGGCTCTGCATACAGCTTGCCGACAACCCCGGCGTGCGGGAAGGTTTGCGGATCAAACCAGTTGAACCCTACACCATTCAAGACTTTTTTGCGGGCAAGGGGGAACACAAAGAAGCATTTTTCCATGTGATATCCAACTTGGATACCCATGCTCAAGACCTCTTTTTTGAAAGCGAAGATTATCAGGATTGGACCATTGCCGCCTCCTGCTGGGAGATCCGCGTTTCCATACCCGTACCCATGAGTTTGCTTTTTCCGGAAAATCTTCATGGCGTGATCGCCGCGGCACGCCATTTAGGCGTGGATCACGATCTGGGGTGTGCCTTGCGGATGATCGCTTTGATGACTGCCGCCGGAGAATTGGCGGGCAATCTGGCATTTGAAGCTCAAAAACGGCAACTTCTGCCCCACGAAATCGACTTTGCAAGCATCAAACACCTGTTGCCGGAAAATCCCGGAGTCCATGCTTCCGCCCAAAGCAAGATACCCCGTGGCGACATCAATTCTGTCTGGCATTCGGCAAGCGACGAGGAGATCGCAGCAGGTTTGGCAGGCAAAAATCCCGCGCTGGCGATCTGGAACATCAAACAGCAAAATAAAACTGCTCTGGCGTGGGAGCTTTATCAAAGTGCCCGGGAAAATTCCCCGGCAAAAATCAATGCCGCATTGGCTCTGGCTCTGGCGGGCGACAGCAGAACAGTGCCCGAGCTGATAAAACTTGTTGAGTGTAATGACACAACTTGCCTCAACGAAAATTTGCGGTATTCAGCGCCACGCCGGATCGCCGCGACCTATCTATTGGGCAAATTGCGCAGCGTGGAAGCTGTGGATCTCTTATTGAAAAATCTGGAAAATTGGGATTGCGAAAAGTTTTTCGGCCATACGGTTATGGCATTGATAAAAATTGCCGATGCCCACTTGGCAGCCCGTCAGAAGATCGCCAATGCTCTGGCGGCAAAAGCTCAAGACCCCGCATGGCAGATGGTCGAAAAGTTAAAGGGTGATGAAGCCCCGGTACGCCGCTCCGACGGCTTGTTAAGATTGCACATAGCCCGGAAGCTGGATGAGTGGAAAATAAGTCACACCATAGCCGAAGCAATAAAAAATATACCGCTGGACAACCACGAAAAATTCCTGTGGCAGAAATATTCTGACAGTAAAATGCAGTAAGAGCGCTCTTTTCAGCGGGCGGTTATCATCAGCGTTTCCGGAAAAACTATCAGCTGCATCAGGGTGCTTACCACATAGATCGCCACCGCCAGTTTGATCGGCTTTTTCCGGGCATTTTTCGGTGCCAGCACCGCCAGTACGCTGAAAAGCAATATGGCAAACACATGCAGGGCAAATTGCGCTATAAGCACACTGAAAAGACAGTTTTTTACAAAGTCTGCGGAGAGATATTTCCACACCCCCAGCAGCATCATTACCGCAAATGCCGCCGTAGCAAAAAATGCCCCCCGCGCCAGATCGTTGAGCAATTTAAGGTCTTTAGCGGTGCAAAGCTCCCGTTTTTCCGCCGGTATCCGGCAGTAGAGCAGCGCCAGCGCTGGCAGCAGCAGCGTGCAAATCACCCCTGCCCATTGGGTTTTATACATCAAAGCCCAGACCAGAAAAAACCACACAAATTCCAGCAGGAGTGTGGTTATCAATATATATTTGGCAAAATGCAAATTTCTTATTTCCATAAAAAAATATCTTCCGTATTCAAAATTACCTGCCTGCGCGCAGTAAATTTCCGTGCAGGCGGCAAACAGACCTTATAACCTTACCCCAATATATCACATTTTCTGTATCAGGTAGTAGATCGAAGCAAAGGTTCCGCCGATGCGGAAAGATACTTTGCCCTCTTTTTCGGTAACCTCGGTGCGCCCCACATGCATACCGTGCGAGGTGATGGCTTCCACATGGAATCCGGTTTGGGAGCTTTCCAGTTCGATATCCGCAGTGATAACTTCCGCCTGCACCGGGCCGTGACCTTTGCTGTACTGCACGGTGCCTTCGTTGTTGTAAACTGTATCGGTATTATCGGCACGCCCCACGGCGGTTAGCAGAATGTTGTCCGAATCCGCCAAAGGCGCATCGCTCAAGCTGGAAAGAGCGATCACCGCAAAGGGATTTTCGCACTTGATCTTGAGATTTTTGAGCTTGATCTCGCCGGCGGCGCCCAAAAAACCGTAAGCGGCTTTGGTGCGCGCGGTATCGATGTAAGCAACTTTTCTGGCGCTGTTGCGGTAGAGTTCGCCGCTTTCGGAAACGAATTCCACGGCATCTTTTGCCACAATGCGCTCGCTGCCGTCATGGAGTTCGGCGTGAGCGGGTTTAGCCACCCCTTCGGGCAGCGTGCCGATCTTGACCACTTCGGCAGCGCCATCCAGAGCCGGAAAATCGTCCTGACAGAGGATGTGATCTTTTCCGTCGGGCAAATCCGCATTGCAGTCAGATGCCATGATCCCCTTGTAAGGCACCGCCAGAAAACGCTGCGACTCTGCCACGTCGCCCCGGCGCATGATCAGTGCCGCATGATAAAACAACCCGAATTTCGCCGGATCGTTGAAGGTGTCAAAGACCCCGCTGCGGTAAGGCACCCCCGCCAGCGCATCGCCGGTGATGGGTTCGGCGATCATATCCACATTGGGCCGGCAGTCGTAGCGGTAAGTATGTATGGCAGTACCGCCCCAGCCCTGCAAGGCGGATACTGCCGCCAGATTCAGTACACACTCTGCACGCCACGGATTGGGCCACGGTACATCCCACTCCGAAATAAAGAATGGTTTGTTGGCAAGGCGCATGAACGATCCGGCGTTGTACCACGGGTCAAAGTGAGCCAGCATACTGCGGTTGTCCACCAGTTTCATTTCCGGCTTCCAGCCCCAGTTGTAGTGATAGGGGTGCACATCCATAAAGTCCATTTTGGTCTGCGACTGCTGGCTGGCGGCAAAACCGAACTTCCAGGTGGTCCCGGCAATGGGGATCCGGACGCCGATCTTGCGCATATAGCTGTACATATCTTCAAAATAACGTGTCTGCACTTCCATTTTAAACCGCATCAGTTCGGCATTACTTTCGCTGGCAAGATCCACGGGAACCGTTTCCGGCGCCAGACCTTTTTTCTGCCGCCACTCCTGATACATATCTTCCAGCTCGGTGCGGTAGGGTTCGGTAAGGAATTTGCAGGAGTAATTGCTCAACAATTCGTTTTCATTTACGATCTCCATCATGGCAAAGACCGGGTCATCGCAATATTTGAGCTTGGTGTAGGGGTTGTAACGCTCCCAGATCTGGGAACAGAACTCCTTCTGCCGCTGGATCAGCACCGGGTCAAAGTTGGATGCCGGACGCGCCCCGTCGGCAAGATCTTCCGGAGAACGTGCGCCATCGCCGGTGCGGAATCTGCGGTAAGTGAGCATATCCATATATACATAGATACCCTCTTTTTTCAAAGCGTAGATCAGATAATCCAGCCGATCCATGCTTTCGGGGTCAAGGCTCATGGTATCATTAAGGCGTCTGCCTTTGGTGAACTGAAAAATGTTGGGGTTCGACCAGTCGCCATCCAGCTGATGAAAACGCACTAAATTCAAACCGAACTTTGCCAGTCTTTTGGCGACCATATCGCTGTATTCGTGGCTGGGGAAATTGGCGGCGCTGTTGAAGTTGGTTCCCCAGAAGCGGGCAGCGGTGCCGTCTTCAAAAACAAATTTATCTTCTTTTTGAGTAACAAAGCCATGGATCCCGGCGGGTTTCTCGTTTTCAAAAACAAACGATATATCCACCGGAGCGTCATCCCACGGCAATGTATAGCTGACAGTTCTTACTTTGTTGAGCATAAATCCACCTGCGTTTAAAATGTTTTGCGATATTTTTCTTAATGTATAACAGATAACAGAGTTTGTCAAACACATGGTCGGCTTTTTTGGCAAAATCTCTGCATAACCCATGCGGTATATTGCCGCAAAGCTCCGCGCGGGGGGAGAGATGTGACAGCAGCAGCCAACCGGGCAATATTGTGTGCGGCGGCAAATGCCGCATCCCATACGCATCTTATAAATTGCCCCCCGCAGTTTTTCGGGAACTTTTTTCTTTTGTTGCTGCTCCAAGAAAAATGCCGCTCCGTTTAAGGAACACGGAGCAGAACATCAACTTTTTAACAGGAGAAAAAAGATGAAAAAAATGTCGTGGAAGCTCGCTGGTTCGCTGGCAATCGTATTGAGTGCAGGTTCGATTTTTGCCGGATGCCAGACCAGCGAAACCGTAGAAGTCGCCGCCGTCCCCGGCGGTTCAGCCATCATCGTAGAAGAATGTGCCGCCACCGCCAACTGCCCCGCTGCGCATAAAGCCAAGAGCGCCATGCAGTCGACCGCCCCTTGCAAAGATGCCAAGTGCGATGACAAAACCGCCCCCAAAGCCGACGCCAAAACCGCCAAAACTGTGGAAGTTGCCCGTCAGCACAAATGCCCGCTGGCGGAGTTTGAAAAAGAGTCCTCCAAACTGGCGTCCACCCTTGCCCATGCTTTCAAAAACGGCGATGCCAAAGCTTTTGTTGCCGCACTGCCGGAGAATCTCCGCAAGGATTTCAACGAAAAGAAATTCCTTGAAGCGCATAAAATGATGACCGACGCCATGGGCGAAGTGGTCAGCGCGGATTTTGTTACCGACCTCAAGCACCCGGTGTTGAGCATCCGGCTCTGGAAGATCGGCTTCAAGAAATTGAGCAAAAACTCCGGTGAGCTGGTTCAGCAGGCGCTTTTTCAGGTGACTATTGGCGAAGTCGATAAAAAAGCGCAAGTCGTCAGCTTTGGCTTTATTTGATCGAGATCGATAAAGCATAAGTATTTCCTGCTGTTGTTTGTTCCTTTGGCAACAGCAGGATTTTTAATAGCCGGATAACAGAGAGTCGTTAAATGAGAAAATTTTTTACAGGAGCGGCAGTACTCGGTATTATGCTGCCATTATTGGCTGTACCCCAGGAAAAAACAGTACAGAAAGTGCATCTGATCCAGGACGATGCCCAGGATTACATGGTTTCCAAGATCTACAAGCTCAAATATGTTCAAGCCAACGATCTGGTTCCTTTTGTGCTGGGTATGGTCATGCGTTACAATATAAATTCCAGCGCCAATACCATCCTCGGCGGCAACAACGAACAGCTTTTGACCGTAAGCTGTCCCGAAAAGATGATGCCTTATGTGGATGATTTTGTTGCCAAAGTGGACCGCAATATCAGGATCGACGGCAGAAAACCCGGCGATATTATCCGCGGTACAGGTATAACCCGCGCCGTTTATCAGCCCAAATACCGTTCCGGTTCCGGCCTGATCAATGTGCTGGTAAATTCTGTCATCGGCACCGGCCCGGCGGGGGCGGTCTACGCCTACGACCAGAATTCCAACCAGATCTATTGGAAAGACAACAGCTCCAACACACCTTTTGTTTTTGAGTTTCTCACCTTTATCGACCGCCCGGCGCCCCAGATCGTTTTTGAGCTTAAACTTTATGAATTACGCGAAAGCACCCTCCGGGATCTGGGCATAGAGTATCTGGCGTGGAAAAACGGCCCCGGATTGAACATCTTTCAGACCGCTTTTGACGCCTTTAGTTTGAGTTCCGGCGGTTCGGCGGCTTTGACTGCCATCTCCGGGCCGGTGGGGGGATTTCTGGTGGCGCCCCAGTTTGATGCCAGCTTTATCCGTATGCTGGCACAAAAAGGCAATGCCAGCGTTACCGGCACCGCCACGCTCAATGCATCCAACAGCGATACAGCAAGTTACGAGATATTTTTCAACCCCCAGCTGCAAAATATCGTCAAAAACAACAACGATATAACCTCGGTGACTGCCAGCAATCTGAATTTGCCGGAGGGGTTCAATCAGCTTTATCTGCGGATCGATCAGCCTATTGTCAATCTCCATTACGGTCAGGGGCAAGCGGGGTATGACAGCAGCGAAGTTTTTTCGGTAAAACCTTATAAACCCGGTGCTTACAATCAATATCCCGGCACGGTGTTTTTTTCTTACAGCATCCAGAGCGCCACCGTACTGGAGCGCAGCAACACCGGCGAAGAACTGGTCAATACCAACAGTATGGATTCCAGCGTACTGCTGGATCTGGATAAAGAGTTCATTCTCGGTCAATGGGATTGTCAGCAGGAAGTGGAACAGGTCATCGGGGTACCCTTTTTATCGAGAATACCCATACTGAAATACCTTTTCAGTACCACGACCACCCAAAAAGAGCAATGCAAAGTCTATTTGACCGTAACTGCCAAACTCTTGAGTGCCGCCGCACCAGCCGAGCTTGAACCCGGTAAACTTTTTGCCATGGAAAAGTGATTTCACTATGAATATATATAAAACGATTTTTATGTGTACTGCCACTTGCTGCATGACTTTTATGCTGCCGGCAGCCGCCATCCCCGGCGTCCCCCGGGACAGCAACAATAATAATACCGGCGGCTATGACGCTACAAGGGTGGAGGCCCGGATCGTGGTGCCGCTTAAAGAAAATGCCGAAGCCGTACACTTTATCCGCGACAACAACGATCCGCGGGTGATAACCAAAACTTATCTGGTGAAAAACGTCGATGCCTACAACTTCCGCGATTATCTCCGGCAAATGGTACAAAGCAAGCGGGTGGGTAATACGTCGCTTGTTCAGCAGTATCCCACCAACGTAAACAACACCGCCACAGTCAACGGCAATACTGTGACTTTGCCGGTTACCAGCACTGTCAGTCAGTTGACTCTCAATCCGCCCAACGCCCAGGTCGGCTACACCCCGGTCGCCCAGCTGGGCAGCAATACGGCAGTGGAGTGTCTGAAATATGTTGACGGCACCGGTCTGCTGCTGGTCAGCGCCGAAGAATACCGATTCAAGGATCACCCCAACGGCATGGGCATAGATACCTTGGTCGCCACGCTGGATGATCCGGCGCTGGGAGCCATAAGCTATGGTAATCCCTTTTTTATCTACATGCCCAAGTTCGTTCCGGCAAGAAATCTCCAGCCGTTGATCCAGAATGTGGGTATGAATATAAGCGATGCCACCGAACTCTGGCAGGGGCAGGATCTGGTGGCGTACGACCCGGATCTGAACTGGCTGATTTTTGACGTGGAAAATTACTCGGCAAACAACATTGCCGAAATGCTCAAAAAATACGATGTGCCCATCCCGCAAGTGCGCATAAAAGTAACCGTTTACGAAATCGACAGCGAAAACGATGATAAAATGGGTATAGATTTTCAGTCCTGGAAAAATAATCAGGGTGCAGACTTCTTTTCCGGCGGCGGCCGCTACCGCAACAACTGGAACGCTCTTTATGATGCCACAGGATTAAGTCAGGCGGCGGGCAGCGAACGCTCAAGTTTTTATAACTTCAACCCCAAATGGAACAGCCGCTACATAGATTTCCTGACCTCGATGGGCAAAGCTCAAGTGATGCTGACCGGCGAAATGTGTGTCCGCAATTCTGCCACTGCCACACTGGAGCGCATGACCCACATTTTTTACAGCGACACTTCCCAGCCGGCACCCAGCTCCACCGGCGAAGTGCTTTTCCCCAACACCGGAGTGGGGGCTTACGAACTTTTGAGCAATATCATCGGCAAAGTCACCGGCGAAACCCTGACCGATGCGGAACCCATCCGGGTGGGTAAAGGCAATCAACAGCTTACGGCGCTTTCGCAGCAATTCGGTTTTTCCATGAGCGTAAATAATGTGGCGGTGGGGCTGGATGAAACCCGCTTTACCGTCAAGCTGGTCAACACCAGTTTGCTGGGTTTTCAATCCAACGGCGCCCCCCGCATAGCTCCGGGCAGCACCATTGTGCAGAATGTCAGTCTGCCCTACGGCAGCGGCGAGTTCATTATCGGCGGATTGAAAAAACAATCCCAAGTTACCAGCAAATCGGGTATCCCGTGGCTGATGGATATACCGTATCTGGGGTATTTATTCAGCAGCGAAAGCAAATCAGTCAAACACACCGAACTTCTGGTGGTAGGTCAGGTAAGTTACGACGCCATACCCGATAAACTTATACCGGCAAGCTCAAAACGTTATCGCCGCGGCACAGTTTCGAGCATAAAAGCCGCCCAATAACAAGCACCAAAACCAAACAGGTGATGCGCTGTAACACGGCATACGATATAACGTCGTAAGGCGCACACCTGCTTGTCGCGGCGTAGTGCAACGAAGCCGGATGTGCCGCGCGATAGATCATGGGAAAATATGGGAAAATATGGGAGAGTATGGGAGAGTATGGGAGAGTATGGGAGAGTATGGGAAGCGGGCAAAGCCCGACCACGCATACTATCGCATTAACTGGCGGCACGATAAAACATGTTATCTACCGTTATACTCCGTTGTGCCGCCAACTCTCCTGCGGTTTTATTACCAGCCTTCGGTGATTTGGCGCACCAGCTTTACGGCGGTATCGTAACATGCCTGACGTACGCCGCTCAAACGGCCGCTTTCCACATCGGCACCTGCCTGAAAATGGCTTTGCCCGGTCACAGTACCGGCAAGCACCGGTTTACCCTGTCCGGGGACTATGAGTTTGTATTCGGCTGTCACCCGGGCGATCCATTCATCGGGCCGGTAATCCCGGTCGCGCTCCACCGAGCTGGTGCCCACGGCGGTAAAGTCGATCCTGCTGACTGTTATGTAGAGTATGGCGTCGGCACGTTTAAGGTCGGCAAGTTTATAGGAGCCATCTTGCATCACCGCTTCGCTTGCCATCATGCGCATATTGCCTGCGGCGTTATAGATCGCCGTAGAGTTGACCACCGGCGCCACCGCAACAGAATCGATCTGGGGGTGTTTGATAAAACCGATATGGTAGCCGCAACCGGTCAGAATCAGCATCAAAACTGCCGGCAGGGCAGCGCGGAAGATATTTTTCAGCATTATTTTTTCTCCTTTTTGATATTCAAGTCATAGATCGGCAGCAGAAATTTGCCATTGCTGTTTTCCGGAGCCAGCAAAAGTTTGCGCTCTTCCTGCGGAAACTTGAGCATTTCGTATTTGGGATATTCTTTGGGGACTGCCGGCAAAATCTGTTCGGGGAAATAACTTTTGTCCAGCCCGGTCAAAAGTTTTTCGCTCTCCCGTGCCGCTTCAGTATCGGGGAAACGGCGTATGACTTCCAGCAAATAGGTACTGGCAGGCTCATCGCGCCCTTCCCGGTGATAAAACTTTGCAATATTGTGCAATCTCCGGGCGTAGGCATTGCGCGCTCTTACTTCGCATTGATTCACCCATTCGTTTTCGCTCAAATCGGGGTATTTGTTGCGGAATTCGCGGAAAACGCTCATAGCTTCGTCAAAGTGTTTGCCGTCGCCATCTCCGGCGTAGGACATTTCGCTTAATGCGTTGCCCATTTCCAGCATGGCATAGCGGGCGGCTTCGGTTTCGGGATAGATCCGGATGATCTCCCGCAGCAGCTTCAATGCTTTTTCATTTTCTTTGGCTTTCAGTGCCCGCACCGCCAGCCGCAGCCGGGCGTTGGCGCCGCCGGGGGCAAAGGGGGCATTTTTTATGGCTGCGGTGTAAATCTCCTGCATCCGGTCCTTGTCGGTCAGGAAGGGTATAAAGCGCAGACTCCAGAATGCCGGATCGGCGTAACCATGAAAATACGCATCACCAATGGCGTACTGGCGATCCACCAGTTTGCTGTAATCTATTTGGGTGGGATAGCGTTTGATGATTTTTTCGATAGCGTCGAACTCCTTGCCCCGGTAGCCGGCGGCGCGGTAGCTTTCCACCTCGCGCAAGGCGGCTTTCAGCTTCAGATCCAAGGTATCAGCCTGCTGTTCGGCCCGGGCAAAAAGTTCTGCGGCATCCACATAATCCTTCTCATTGAAGGCCTTAAGTCCTGCACCGAAACTTTTGGCGCTTTCCGCATCATCGGCGGCAGCTGCTGCACAGCACAACATCAGCAATACCGGAAACAGCTTCCGGAAAAAACTCAATAAAACCATAAAAAATCCCCAGTTGTATATCATCAATATAAATAAATTCAAGATAATATAACCTGACAAATGCAAAATTACAAGCCGCCTTATAAGCTATTTTTGCATTAACAAGTTTGATTTCAACGCAAATGAATGTATATTACACATTATAGATGTTATTTATTGCAATGGGGATTTACGCAAGTGAGCTTGAAAAATTTCTGGGAACACCGCGAAAGATACTTTCTCGAATTGATCGAGGGGCGCCGTCACACCCGCAGCGACCGGGTCGTTCTGGCGTTCCTTTTTGTGGCTTCGCGCTTTTACCGTATGGCAATACAGTTCCGGATCTGGCTTTATGACAAGCGTTTTATCCGCAATCACGCCATAGGCTGTCAGGTGGTCAGCATCGGCAACGTCAGCTGCGGCGGCACCGGCAAGACCCCGGTGGTGGAAGTTTTTGCCAAAAGTTTGAGCAAACAGGGGCGCAAAGTCGCCATCTTGAGCCGCGGCTACCGCAGCAAAGAACAGCGGAGTTTTTTCCAGAAACTTCAGGGTTTTTTCAGCACCCGCAAACGGGAAGTTCTGCCGCCGCGGGTGGTTTCCGACGGCAGAGATCTTTTACTGCAAAGCGATGCCGCCGGCGACGAACCATACATGCTGGCATCCAACCTGAAAGACGTGGCGGTGCTGGTGGATAAAGACCGGGTCAATGCCGGACTTTATGCTATCGACGAATATGCCACTGACACGTTGATCCTGGATGACGGCTTTCAGTATCTCCGGCTCAAGGCCCACATCAACATTGTTTTGGTGGACTCCACCGCGCCTTTCAGCAACCACCATGTGCTGCCCCGGGGCATTTTGCGCGAACCCATCAAAAATATCCGGCGTGCCGACTACATCTTTTTGACTAAATCCAATGGGGGCAATCATTTGCGCCACCTCAAAACCTTTCTCCGCCGCCACAATCAGCGCGCCGAAATCATTGAGTGCTGTCACAAGCCGCTTTATCTGGAACGGGTCTTTATGCGGGGGACGCAACGGCCGCTGGAGGATTTGAAAAATTGCCCCGTTGCCGCCATTTCCGCCATTGCCAAGCCCGAAAGTTTTGAGGCGTTCCTTACCGGCTTCGGCGCAAAAATCGTCCATACCGCCCGTTATGCCGATCATCACCGCTACACCGAACAGCAGATCCTTGACTTTGTAAATAAAGCCAAGGCCGCCGGAGCGGAAATGATCGTTACCACCGAAAAAGACGCCGTACGCATACCAAGATTGCTGCGGGAAGATATCAACTTTTATTTCCTGCGTGTAGAAATCGACATCTTGAGCGGTCAGGAAAACTTCGACCAGTGCATCAAGCGCATCTGCTTTATATGATGCGGAGTCATCTTGCGGGAAATCTCGCGCCTTGCTGCGGCGGACCGTTCGGTCACATACAAGGGTATGCTCCCTCTCTTGCCCGCCTTGCAAAACGCGACATTTCCTCGCAAGATGACTCCGCGCAACAGGATAGAACAATACTTTGCTGCGGCGAACCGTTCGGCTTGTCACGGCGTAGTGTAACGAAGCCGGATCCCTCTCTTGTCCCCTTGCAAAACGCGACATTTCCACGCAAGATGACTCCGCGCAACAGGATAGAACAATACATTGCTGCGGCTGCCCCGGGGACATGCAAAGCTATGTCCCCTGACCAGTCACCTTTGCGGTGCGGCGCACATGTCTGTAATCAAAAACGCAGCAGGCGGTTGAGGTTTTCGGCAAAACGGTAATACCCCAGGTCGTTGAAGTGGCAGCCGTCCATCATACATTCATCCCAATCAGCGCCCAGCAGGTGTATACCGTTGATAAAGTACAAATTACTGTCTCCGGCGGCACGGCGTTTGCCGATGACTTCCCGCTGGAATTGGCGGGCAAGATAACTGTCTTCGTAAGTCAGATCCGTTTCGTCATCTGCGCCGAAAGCTACCATGGTACCGGCATGGGGTGCCTTGGAGATCACCGTGATCGGCACGGTGGGGTGTTTGCTGCGGAGTATATCCAGAAAAGTTTCCAGAGTTTCCCTTGTTCTTACATTGTGGGCGTTGGCTTCGTAGTCCAGAATGTAGCAGCGGGGATTTTTGATGCTTGCCATGATCTCTGCAGCCGCCGGTTCGCCTCTGCCGCTGCCGGAAAAACCCATGTTGTAAAATTCGCAGTTGTGCCAGCGGGAGAGCAGATTCGTCCAAGCTCCGCCGGGGTGGGAGGAGCATCCACCTTGAGTTATGCTGGTACCGTAAACCACCACCGGCTGGTCGTGGCTCCACGGAGTAGGCTTCAGGATTTCGCAGTCGTCTTCCAAGCCGATAAAGAGTTCCTCAACACTGTTGTAAAGGGGGAAGTTTATCAGATACTCCCGCAAGCCCGGTTCGGGGCGGTTGAAAAGCTCCACAGTATACTCGGTGGCGTGCAAAGTAAAACGCCCCGCCCGCACCAGCCGCCAGTTACCGGGGCCGCCCACATAGAGGTCAAAGCTCGATGACCCGGTCTGGGGCATGTGGTGCATGATGACGCCTTCGCGGAGTTTGGCTCTGACGATCACCCGTTTGCAGGTGGATTTGAATTGCAGCTGCATACCGGCTGTCTCCCACGCCAGAAATTCCACGCCTTTGGAAACAAAGGGTTCAAAAGGTATCCGCCGGAACTGGTGCCCCATAAGTTCCTGAAAAGCACTGCCGCCCAGGCGGAAATGTTCTTCAAAAGGCGAGTGATAAGTTATGCCCTCTTCGTCGGCAACGGGTATAGCCATATAAGGGTCGATCTTTTCGATATTGGTGGGTGCTTTGTCGCTCATACTGCAAAATCTCCATAGTTTACGGGTTTGCTGTTTAATATAACTGGCAATAGGGGGAATTTCAAAATTTTTGAGCATATTTTTATTGGTAAAAATATTGAAATTAAGTGCTTTTGGCGTTATATTACCAGTACGACATGTGTTTTGATTTTTATTACAATAAAAACAGGAGATAAACTATGGCAAAAATCCATCCTACCGCAGTGGTTGAAGACGGCGCCGTATTGGCAGAAAGCTGTGAGATCGGGCCGCTTTGTTTCGTGGGCAAAAATGTAACCATCGGCGAAGGCACCAAACTCATCGCCCAGGCGCACATCACCGGTTACACCACCATCGGCAAAAACAATACCATCTATCCTTTTGCCTCCATCGGCTGCGACGCACAGGATCATGCTCTTGACCTGTCCACCAAACGTTATCTCGAGATCGGCGACGACAACATCTTCCGCGAACACACCGCTATCCATACCGGTACCATGGCAGATACCAAAACGGTCATCGGCAGCCATTGTATGTTTATGAATTGCAGCCATGTGGCGCACAACTGCACCATCGGCAGCAACGTCATTATGGTCAACGGTTCAGTGGTCGGCGGTTACGGTCAGGTCCACGACCGCGCCATCCTCTCCGGACTGGTGGCGATCCACCAGTTCTGCCGGGTGGGCAAAATGGCGATGGTCGCCGGCGGCTCGGTATTCAGCAAAGATGTGCCGCCTTTTATGATCTGCGAAGGCCGGAACGGCACCCCCATTGCCGTCAACCGTGTGGGCATGAAACGCGCCGGATACCAGCTCAACGAAATCAATGCCATGCGGGATATCTTGCGCATCATTGCTTTTGACCGCTTGAGCATCCCCAACACGCTCGCCAAGATCAAGGCAGAAATTGAACCGTGCGAACCGGTGAAAGAATTTATCGAATTCTGCGAAAACAGCAAACGGGGCGTGCTTATCGGCGGCGAATCCGAACGCCGCGGCTGATAACAGTAACACATTGTAAAAAATTTAAGGATAGAGTAATTATGTTGGAAGCACTTAAAAAAAATTCTTCGTGGCAGGGCCGCCGTGGCCCGGTGGTACTTTGCATTGCTGACGGTGTGGGTATCGGCAAATACAGCGATGGCGACGCAGTCAAGGCCGCCAGCACTCCGGTTTTGGATGAACTTTTGGCTTCTTGCCCCAATACCGCTTTGAAAGCTCACGGTACCGCCGTGGGTATGCCCTCCGATGACGATATGGGCAACAGCGAAGTCGGCCACAACGCCATCGGCTGCGGCAGAGTATTTTCCCAGGGTGCCAAACTGGTTGCCGAAGCCGTGGAAAGCGGCAAACTCTTTGAAGGCGAAACCTGGAAAAAGGTCATTGCCAATGTTTTGAACAACAACTCCACACTGCATTTTCTGGGTTTGTTCAGCGACGGCAATGTGCACAGCAATATCAACCACCTGAAAGCCATGGTCAAAGAGGCCGCTGCTGAAGGGGTGAAAGTTATCCGCATCCACGCTTTGCTGGACGGCCGTGATGTGCCGGAAACTTCGGCATTGGATTACATCGACCCCTTTGAAGAGTTCCTTTCAGAGATCCGGGCAGCGGGCTGCGATGCCAAGATCGCTTCCGGCGGCGGCCGTATGAAGATCACCATGGACCGCTACAACGCCAACTGGGCAATGGTGGAAGCCGGTTGGAAAGTCCATGTTCACGGCGAAGGCAAGATGTTTGCTTCCGCCCACGAAGCAGTTACCGAACTGCGTAAAGCCACCGGTGCCATCGACCAGGATCTGGATGCCTTTGTCATTTCCGAAGATGGCAAAACCCCGGTTGGTGCCATGAAAGATAACGATTCGGTGATCTTCTACAACTTCCGCGGCGACCGTTCGCTGGAAATCACTGCGGCGTTTGAACAGGACGAATTCCCCTATTTCGACCGGGGAGTACGGCCCAATGTAATGTATGCCGGTATGATGGAATACGACGGCGACTTGCACGCCCCCAAAAACTATCTGGTAAGCCCGCCTGAAATCGACCGCACGCTGGGCGAATACCTTGCCGTAAGCAAAGTCAAGCAGCTGGCTGTGAGCGAAACCCAGAAGTACGGCCATGTGACTTACTTCTTCAACGGCAACCGCTCCGGCAAATTCGACGACGCTCTGGAAGATTATGTGGAAGTACCCTCCGATGTGGTCCCCTTTGAAGAACGCCCGTGGATGAAATCTGCGGAAGTTACCGACGTGGTGGTCGATGCCATCAAGTCCGGCAAATATCCCTTTATCCGCCTCAACTACCCCAATGGCGACATGGTTGGTCACACCGGCGATTTTCAGGCGGTGCTGGTCAGCATGGGTGCGTTGGATATTGCATTGGGCAGAGTGGTCAAGGCGGTCAAAGAAGCCGGCGGCGTGCTGGTATTTTCTGCCGACCACGGCAACGCCGACGATATGCTTGAACACGACAAAAAAGGCAATGTGAAGCTGGATAAAAAGACCGGTGCCCCTGCCCGCAAGACCAGCCATTCGCTGAACGCCGTGCCGTGCATAATCTACGACCCGGAATATAAGGGCGAATATGACCTCAAGCTGAACGAAGGCTTGGGCATCAGCAGTTTGGCAGCCACCTGTCTGGAGCTTATGGGCTACGAAGCGCCCGAAGGCTACGACCCGGCTGTAATGAATATGAAATGAGTTGATTTTATGAATAAAGCAGTTATCTTTTTAGCCGACGGCATGGCAGATTTGCCCATTGCCGAACTCGGCGGCAAAACCCCGGTGGAATACGCCAAAACTCCGGCAATGGACAGCATTGCCCAAAATGGTGCTTGCGGTACATTCTTTACACTGCCGGATGGTTTGCCAACTTCCAGCGATGTAGCTAATATGTCGGTGCTGGGTTTTTACCCCGAAAAGAACTATCCGGGCCGCGGCCCCATCGAAGCAGTAAGTCAGGGTATTGATCTTGCTCCCGATGACATTGCGTGGCGGTGCAATCTGGTAACGGTTTCCCCCGAAGGGGTGCTGCTGGATTACTCCGCAGGGCATTTGGACGAAACCAAGGCCCGGATCCTTATGGAAGATTTGCAGAAGGAATTCGGTTCCGATAAGGTATCGTTCTATCCCGGCGTAAGCTACCGCAATCTGCTGGTGCTGCACGGCAAGGATTTTTCGCCCAATCTGGACTATCATAAGCCGGATTCGTCACAGGGGATCCATGTAAGCGAACTGAAATTGACCGCATTGGATGACGACCCCAAAACTGCTTATACCAAGAAGTTCCTCGAAGATCTGGCAGTCAGGACTGATGAGTTTTTGCGTAATCACCCCTTGAATCAGAATTGCGAAAGCCCCGCCAATGCAATCTGGCCCTGGAGCCCCGGCAGAAAACCTGCCATCGACGGCTTTACCGCCCGTTACAACGGTGCAAAAGGCGCCATCGTCAGCGCAGTGGATGTAGTCAAAGGTATCGGCAAATGTGCCGGTATGGATGTGCTGGAAATATCTGGTGCCACCGGTTTTATCGACACCAACTATGCCGGTAAAGTGGAAGCGGCACTGAAAGCGCTGGAAGATCACGATCTGGTCTATATACATGTGGAAGCTATCGACGAGTGTTCCCACATGGGCGATATGAAACTTAAACTGCAAGCCATCGAAGACTTTGACAGCAAAGTGGTCGCTCCGGTGCTGGCAGCGTTGAAAGACCGCAAAGATGTGCGTTTTGCCATTCTGCCTGACCACCCGGTGCCCTTGAGTTTGCGTAAACATACCACCACGCCGGTACCGCTGGCAGTTTGCGGAGTTGATATTGCCGCAGACAGTGTGGAGTTTTACGGCGAAAGCGTCTGTCCGAATGGAGCTTTGGGCAAACTTGCCGGCGATCAGCTGGTGAAACTTCTGCTGGGTTTGTAAGTTATGGAACTGGTGCTTGAACGGCCGCTGGTATTTTTTGATATAGAATCTACCGGCACCAATCCCTACCGTGACCGCATTGTGGAAATCGCGGTCATCAAAGTCATGCCCGACGGCTCCCGGGAAGATGTGGTACGCAGGATCAACCCCTGCATACCCATACCCGCCGGAGCCAGTGCGGTGCATGGTATTTTCGATGCAGATGTAGCCGATTGCCCCACCTTTGATGTGGTGGCACACAACCTTTACAAATATCTGGAAGGGTGCGATTTAGCCGGTTACAACATCGTAAAGTTCGATGTGCCCATGCTGCAGGAGGAATTCAAACGCTGCGGACTTGAGTTGAGCATGAAAGAACGCAAACTCATAGATGTATTCAACATTTTCTGCCGTTTGTACCCCCGCAATTTGAGTGCGGCATACAAGTTTTTCTGCGATGGCAATCTGGAAGATGCCCACAGCGCTTTAGCCGATACCGATGCCACCGTGTCGGTACTGTTCGGTCAGCTTGCCAAACACCCGGAATTGCCCCGGGAAATGGCGGGCTTGGCAGAGTTTTCTGCCGCCAGAGATGCTGACTTTGTAGACTCCGAAGGCAGATTGAAGTTTTCCGGCGATGAAGTGGTGATAAACTTCGGAAAAAATTCCGGCCGACGCTTGCGGGATCTGGCAAGCGAAGACCCCGGATTTTTGCGCTGGATGCTCCGCAGCGACTTCTCCGACGAGGTAAAAACGGTAATAAAAAACGCTCTGGCAGGAGAATTCCCCACCCGCAAAGCGTAACAGGGGGGGGAGATGGCGGCATAAAGGAGTATAACGGTAAATACCGCTAAATAACGGGGTTTATCGTGCCGCCAGCTGCCGCAACAGTATGGGTGGCGGCAAATGCCGCAAAACAGCAGCAGCATTGTGCGTGGCGGCGAGTGCCGTTCTTATCGGCAACAAACCTCAAATCACAAAATTTGGAGGCAGATCATGGCAAAAGAGAAGGTATACAAATTTACTGACCCCGCTAAACCGGCAAAAAGTTTGGTAGTATTGCTGAAAATTGCCGTGATCCTTTCGCTGGCAGCGGTGTTGAGTACCCTTAACGAACTGAATATACTCCACCAGCTCAAGAACAAGAGTTTTTCTTCGGAGGAAGCCATCGAAGCCGCCGCCAACCGCAGTGATTTGATCGAAATAGCTGTTGGCAGTGTGCAGATTATCGTTTCGGGCATAATATTGATCGTATTTCTCCGCTGGATGTACCGGGCGGCAGCCAATAATCAGGCTTGGAAAATCGAGAATATTACCCAAAAGCCTCATTGGGGCTGGCTCAACTTTATCATTCCGGTCTGGTCATTGTTCAAACCCTACGAGTTTTTCCGGGAAATTTGGAACGCTGTGGAGTTCAACAAAGATGAGCCGGAGAATTGGAAAAAGCTCCCCGCCCCCGGCTGTTTGAAGATTTTCTGGGCAATGTTCCTTATCAGCAGCCTGCTGGGCAGAGCCACATTCCGCTTGGGCATGAAAGCTGAATCGTTTGAAAGTCTGATAAAACTGGATTGGCTCTGTTTGACCAACGAAATGGTGGATATGGTTCAGAATCTGGCACTGATCGTGCTGGTGTCGGGCATTATGGAACGCCAGAAAATATACAGCGAAAAACTCTCCGCAGAAAATCCTGCTGAAAATGCTTGAAATAGAGTAAAATCCGCCAACAACCGTACAGCCCGCACATGCGGAGTATGGCGGCATCCTCCTACGCCGGAGGCTACGGAGGACAAGTCCGCCGCCCACGCATAATGTCGCCCCGGCTGGCGGCAATACTCCCATACTTTCCCATACTTTCCCATACTTTCTCATAAAAAGCCGCCAACTATCCACACTGCCGGGCTTGCCCCGGGCACCGTGACACTTGCCGTCACCGCACTTACGGTGGTAATCGCTATCATCGCGATTTTGGCTGCCATGCTGCTGCCCGCCCTCTCCGCCGCCCGTGAACGCGCCCGTAGCGCCAACTGCGTAAGCAAACTCAAGCAGATCGGTCTCGGCGAATTCATGTACTCCGGCGTCAACAAAGACCATGTTGCCTGTATTGATGGCACTGGAACTCCTGAATTTTTTACTAATGTCATTGGCGACTCCACTGCTACAGCCTCTACGCTGCCCGGCAACAAACTGATTCTTGGCGGCTTTATGGGTATGAATGTTACCGAAGTTAAGGCTGATGCCTTTGAAAAGCTTTTTAAGTGTCCCAGCGATTCCACCAATTTCGGAACTACTGATGCCACCAAAATTACTACGGCTTCTTATGTCAACTGGGTTACCAATGTAGCTACCGGTCCAAAAAAACGCGTGATCGTCGGTCGTGATAATCCTGGTGCTGCTACTTGGTGGGACCTCGATGGTTGCCATTCTAAAACCACCAATATTTGCTATCTCGGTGGTCATGTTGCAAGTATGCCTGAGTCCATCGACGTTACAGCTGGCACCCATCCTGGCGATACCGTGTACAAGAAAGTGGACCAGATCACCTACTAATAATTTAGTAGTCTGATACTACAAGTCTGATAAAGAGCGCGTTGTTGAAAAACAGCGCGCTTTTTTTTTGTTATTTTTTTTCTTCGGTAATTTGCAATGTTGACAATACTGTAATATATTATACCCAGCGAACCTCGGAAGCCTCTTGACACTCGTTTGTTGATGCTCAAATGTCCGGGGTGTTTTTTTATCAGGGGCAAATATGCAATTGGAATTTTATAACAAACCACCTCTTTCCGCAGAGCAACAGGCGGATCTTTTGATTTCACGAGGTTTGCAAGTAAAATGCAGAGAAAGATTAGTTGCATTATTGGAAAATATCAGCTATTACCGCTTGTCTGCCTATCTTTACCCTTTCAGAATTCCCGGTCAAGAAAACTATCGAGATGGAACAAGTTTTGACGAGATATATCGCAGATATGCGTTTGACAGACGGTTGCGTATTTTGATATTTGATGCTTTGGAACGGGTCGAAACAGCTCTTAAAGCTCGCATTATAAGCGTATTTGTCAAAAATCATGGAGCTTTCGGATATCTTGAAAAGGAAAACTTCAACTCTTTTGATGATGATAATTTTGAAAAATTTCTATCAGCAATAGATAGTGAGGTTCGTCGCAGTAAAGAAGTTTTTGTAGCTCATTACCGCCAAAAATATACCAATGAGCATCTGCCGCTTTGGATGGTTGCAGAAGTTGTTTCTTTCGGAACTATATTTACAATGTACAGAAACATGCATCATCAGGAAAAAAAAGCAGTAGCATCGTCATTCGACTTGCCGGTTGCAATTTTAGAAAGCTGGTTGCATACAATGAACCACGTTCGTAATATTTGCGCCCATCATGCCCGGCTCTGGAACCGGCGTCTTGGTATTATACCCAAGCGTCCAAACGGAAAAAGTTTTTCTTTCTGGACAGACTTTGACAATGAGAAACCTTTCTTTGTATTATTGATGTTAAGCTATCTGTTGAAATTCTGTGCGCCAACAACAAATTGGCATAAAAGGATCGAAGCTCTGACAAAAGAGTTTGAGTGTTTGCCGTTGCCCCGGATAGGTTTTGTCCCAAATTGGCAACAACACAGTTTATGGAAGATGACACAGAAAAAAAGCTGATATCTACCGTACTGTCGGGCTTGCCCCGGCCACCGCGACACTTGCCGTCACCACACTTACGGTGGTAATCGCTATCATCGCGATTTTGGCTGCCATGCTGCTGCCCGCCCTCTCCGCCGCCCGTGAACGCGCCCGCAGTGCCAACTGCGTAAGCAAACTCAAGCAGATCGGCCTCGGCGAATTCATGTACTCCGGCGTCAACAAAGATTATGTTGCGTGCCCGGATGCTGCTCTTCCCTTCGCGGATAGCATTGTTTACGGAGGTACCGCCCCTGGGGATAAGTTGGTCCTCGGTGGTTTTATGGGCATGAATGTCACAACCCTCACTAAAGACATTGCAGAAAAATGCTTCAAATGCCCCAGCGACAGCACCAACTTTGCTGACGCAGTAGCTGCTTCAGGCGAAGGCGAGGGGGCTACTGAGGCTAAACCGGCTAAATCTTCCTATTTCAATTGGATCAAAGACGATGATACCAATGGCAAAAAGCGCGTGATCGTCGGTCGCGACAATCCCGGTGCAGCCACTTGGTGGGATATGAGTGGCTGCCATCCTAAAAATACCAATGTTTGCTACCTTGGTGGTCATGTTGGCGGACTGCCTCAACTTGTTTCTGGCGTCTCCGATTACAAAGTACTTGACCAGATCACCTACAACTAATGTTTGCGTAGTCTGATACTACAAGTCTGATAAAGAGCGCTCTCTCGCAAGAGGGAGCGTTTTTTTGTGCTTGTGCGGCTTGTAAAACTCGATAGCCATGCTATATTTACTCATAAACAGGCAATTTTAACGCATAAGGTAGTGACTTTGAACAAAGAAGAGAATATTTTTTCTGTATCTGCTCCCGACTTGGCGCTGCTTGGCGACATTCGGCAGATAATCGCTGACGGGCGACAGGCAGCGTATACTGCAGTTAATGCCGTCATAACAAATACTTATTGGAAAATCGGTCAGCGTATTGTCGAAGAAGAACAACAGGGCAAAGTTCGTGCTGAATATGGCAAAAACTTGCTCAATGCTCTTGCCGAAAGCCTTTCTCTGGAATTCGGAAGTAATTACAATGCCCGCAATTTGGCTTATTACAAAAAGTTCTACTTGTGCTTCCCGGATCTGTCAATTTTGAACGCGCGCGTTCAAAATTTAAGTTGGACGCATTTCCGGGCGGTTTTGCGGGAACCTAATGCTGAAGCACGGATCTGGTATCTGAATGAGGCTGCCAATGAAGCATGGAGTTCCAGAACGCTTGAGCGCAATATCGGCAGTCAGTATTATCATAGATTGCTGGCAAGCCACGATACCAAACCTGTGGTTGCAGAAATGCAGAAACTTACAGCTCCAACTCAAGCAGACAAGCTTGAATTTATCAAAAATCCGGTAGTGGCGGAGTTTTTGGGTTTTTCCAACCACAGCAGTTTTACCGAAAGTCAGCTGGAGCAAAGCATACTTGACCACTTGCAAAAGTTTCTTATGGAGCTGGGCAAAGGCTATGCGTTTGTTGCCCGGCAACAGCATATTGCCACCGATGCCGGAGATTATTTTATTGATCTGGTCTTTTACAACTATATATTGAAATGCTTTGTGCTGATAGATTTAAAAACAACTCAAATCACCCATCAGGATGTCGGTCAAATGGATATGTATGTCAGAATGTTCGATGACCTGAAGCGTTCAGAAGGCGACAATCCAACGATCGGCATATTGCTTTGTTCAGAAACCAGTCACGATATAGCCCGATATTCGGTGCTGCACGACAATGAACAACTGTTTGCGGCAAAATATCTGACCTATTTGCCGACCCAGGAACAGTTGCGAACAGAAATCGAACAGCAAAAAGAGATATTCCGTTTGCAGCAGGAAAAGTGATTGCAAAGTCTTGTAACGACTGACAAAACAGAAATTTTTATCGTGCCGCCAAATAAAACGACACGCCGGGTAATGTCCGACCGACCACGCACACTATTGCAACAGTTTGGCGGCAATACCCGTCCGACTTGTCCGACCCGTCCGACCCGTCCGACAGCCGCCATCTATTAGTGCAGTCAGCGTTCCGCTGACTGCGTGAAGTCCGCCTGCGGCGGGTGAAGATGTGAAGAGCTTGCTTTTGACAAAGCAAGCGTGAAGTTGCTCGCTTACGCGAGTATGGTCGTTGACT
>JAFVQX010000189.1 GCA_017504585.1 Lentisphaeria bacterium | reverse complement strand
CCATACTCGCGTAAGCGAGCAACTTCACGCTTGCTTTGTCAAAAGCAAGCTCTTCACATCTTCACCCGCCGCAGGCGGACTTCACGCAGTCAGCGGAACGCTGACTGCACTAATAGATGGCGGCAGAACGGAATATAACGGTAAATAACGGAAAATAACGGGGGAGGTATCGTGCCGCCAACTGCTGCGATAGTGGGCGTGTGGCAAGTGGGGGGCATTACCCAGCGTATAGCTCGCCGGAGCGGCGCGTCTACCGGCTGCAGCGGGCTTTGCCCGCTTCCCAATACTTCCCAAGCCCTCCCAAATCTTCCCAATTCCATCGCGCGGCAAGCAGGTGTTCGCCTTACGACGTTATATCGTAATCCGCTGTACTCCGCATTCGCGGGCAGTACGGTTGATGGCGGCTTTTTGGGAAGTATTGGGAAGGTTTGGGAAATATTGGGAGTTTTTGGGTGCATTGCCGCCAACTATTGCGATAGTGTGCGTGGGCGGCTATCGGACAGGTCGGACGGGTCGGACAGGGCGGACGGGTCGGACGGGTCGGGCGGGGCATCCAGAGCATCGCTGCAAGGCCCGAGATGTCCCGCGAGCGCAAGCACATAAGGCTGCTTGCTTACCAGTTGATCCACTCTTTTTCAGCGTCAAACATGGCCTCCATAAGAGCATCGACCTTCTCTTTTTCATGAAATTCCGGCGATGCAAAGAGTGCTTGACGCACCAGATAGCGGTCTTTTTTGAGCGCAGCGGCAACTGTCAGTTCCTGTTCTGCCACTACTGAAGCCATAAACCCGTAGCAGCTCATCGGAATAGCGCCCGAAGCGATCGGAGTTATTCCGCTGTGCGATACATTTGCCCAAGTTTCCACAACTGCATCTTTCGGCATATTAGTTATTTGACCTTCATTGGGCAGCGAAGCGATTATGCGGCGGCTCTCGCCCGTAAGCAATCCAACCAAACTGTCGCAGAGCATTTCCCGCGAGCGGCCGTCGGTCTGCCACGGTTTTTCGCCGGAATCCAGAGTTTTCTGCAGATTCTGCGCATACTCCAGCTTGGCTTCCGGGCGGTTGGGCAGCACGCCTTTGCGGTACAGACATAATACATCCTGTAAATCTTCAGAATTAAGGAACCGCGGGAAATTTTCGGCAATATGAACGGCTCCCGCCGCCGGATAGACCCCCAGAATATCTTTGAGGTAGAAGTTCAGATAGTGCGGATACTTCTGATATTTGTTTTTTACCACCAGATCGTCCACGGTGCCGGAAGACTCATTCTGTTCTTCGCGGTATGACAGATAATTTTTCAGCGTAAGTTTTTTAAGCGGATCCTTAACTGTGCGGCTGAACATTTCCGTAAAAAGCGTAAAGTGATTGACCCCAACCACAGTGGCATCCAGATCATTTTCATCGGTTATACCCAGCATTTTGCTGAGCATGGTAAACTGGGCGGAAACTTCGTGGCACAACCCGCAGCAGCGCACCAACCCCGAAGCATTCACCAAGCGGGTGATCTGACTCAAGGGGTTGGTAACGTGCACCATCCAGGCATCGGGACAAAGCTTGCTCATCTTGCGGGCGATATCCAGAAACACCGGAGCATTGCGCAGAGTGCGGAAGATCCCGCCGGGGCCGGTGGTATCGCCAACCGAATGAAATACACCAAATTGTTCAGGCGTGGTGTAGTCTTTATCCATAGCTTCAAAGCCGCCGGTGGAAATGGAAACCACCACACAGTCGGCACCCTTCAACGCACTATCCTCATCGGCTATGGTGATGCGCCAATTTTTATGGAGTACCTTCACACATTCGATCAAATATGCCTGTATCAATTTTGCCGCCGCCGGATCGATATCGACCAGCACCAGTTCGGAACCATCCAAACTATCTTCCAGGAACATATCGCACCCCAGACGCGGCATCCAGAGGACGCTGCCGCCGCCAATAACAGCAATTTTCCAACTCATAAAATCACTCTCCTTTTTATTAGTTGCAGTATTCTATGTGTTATTGTTCAATAAAGTAAAAAAACGTATGCCACTATCAGTGCCATCGTTAGCATATTTTTTGAAAAATAATATAACACCGCAAAATAAAAAGTCAAACCATCGGGTGGATAAAAAAGTTTCTTTCAGATAAAAAACTTTAATATGCCAATTGCAGTATATTGCAGCTGTGCAGAAAAATCACAGCAATTTTGCTGCCAATGCGGCAAGTTCGCTGCGTTCGCTCTTGCGTAAAGTCACATGCCCATGGATCTTTTCATTCTTGAACTGTTCGGCTACGACACTCAAACCGTTGCTTGAAGCATCCAGATAGGGATTATCTATCTGCTGCGGATCGCCGGTCAACACCATCTTGGTGTTTTCCCCTGCCCGGCTGATTATGGTTTTGACTTCGTGAGGAGTAAGATTTTGGGCTTCATCGATGATCACAAAGTGTTCGGGTATGCTCCGCCCTCTTATATATGTAAGAGCTTCGAGCTGCAAAGTGCCTTTGTTCATCAGGTTACTGACCTGGCGTTCCGGGTTGTGCCGGGGATCGTTATTGGTGCCTTCCAGCAAAAACTCCAGATTGTCAAAAATCGGCTGCATCCAGCTCTGGAGTTTGTCGTTTTTGCCGCCGGGCAGATAGCCTATATCGTTGCCCAAGGGCACGATGGGACGCGAAACCAGAAGTTTTTCGTAGTGTTTGCGCTCAAAAATCTCGTACAGACCCGCCGCCAGCGCCAGCAGGGTTTTACCCGTTCCTGCCCCGCCGATCAAAGTCACCAGCCGGATCGCCGGATCGCACAACAAATCCAATGCCATGCGCTGCTCTTTGTTGCGCGGCGCAATATGTCCAATGT
Source organism: Lentisphaeria bacterium (assembly GCA_017504585.1). GTDB lineage: Bacteria > Verrucomicrobiota > Lentisphaeria > Victivallales > Victivallaceae > SIG78. The sequence continues at coordinate 5,569 of JAFVQX010000189.1, read as the reverse complement.
GAAAATCGTCGGCAATATTCAATGCTTTGAGCATGTTCCCGCCGCTGTAACGGGCAAGAGCCGTATGTTTGGGGTCGCTTGCGCTCTGCAGAACTGCAAATTCGTTGGGCATGAGCTTGAGGTCGTTCTTTTCCAGAACTTTGTCGCGGTAGAACTGATTGATCTCGCCATTGGAAACTTCGATAGTCTGGAACCCGGTAAACAACCGTTCCGGCTCCACTTTTTCCTGTTCAAAGTCAGCTACTTTCAGCCCCAGCAGATCCGCTTTGAGCCGCAAATTTATATCTTTGGAAACAAATATCACCGGTTCATTCAGTTCGTTTTTCAGCTGCAAAGCCGCTACCAGTATGCGATTATCGGCTTTGTCGGTATCCCAGCCGAAAGATTCTATCTGCTGCCAATATTTGTTGCTTGCAGTTCCGGCGCTGACGATCCGGAGTTTGCCGTCGGCACCGTTGCGGAGATTTTTCATACTCACGCCTTCGGCAAGTTTGCCTTGCACCCGCAGCGAATCCAACGCCCGGATCACCCGGCGGGCGTGGCGGCCCAGTTCGTCATGACTTTTTTTGAATTTATCAAGTTCTTCGATAACCGCCATTGGTATAGCTATGTTGTTATCCTGAAAAGCGTTCAAAGATTGACTGCTGTGCAGCAGTACGTTGGTATCAAGAACAAATGTTTTTATCATACAAACTCCTTTCAGAACGATTTTATTTAAAGAGCTATACCTAATTTTGCCATTACCAATTTCAGATCGTGCCATGCTTCCCGCTTGGCTTCGGCTTTCCGCAACAGAAATGCCGGGTGAAATGTGGGCATTACAGCAATATTATTGTAACTTTGCCATCTGCCGCGGTATTTGGTTATACCGTCGATCTGCAAGAGAAAGTGCAGTGCTGTACCGCCCAGCAATACGATAACTTCCGGCTGAATAAGTTCGATCTGTTTTTTCAAATACCCGATACAGGCGGCCGCTTCGTCTTCGCCGGGCATCCGGTTCCCCGGGGGGCGGCATTTGACTATGTTGGCTATATAGACATCTTCCCGCGCCAAATGCATGGCAGCGATCATCTTATCCAGCAGTTGTCCGGCGGCACCCACAAAGGGTCTGCCCGAAGCATCTTCATCAGCCCCCGGCCCTTCGCCGATAAACATCAGCCTTGCGCGTTCATTGCCTTCGCCGAAAACCACATTCTGCCGGCTTCCGGCCAGAGGGCAATTCCGGCAACTCAACGTCATGGAGCGCAACCCGGCCCAATCACCGGGGATACTGGGGGGAGTTGCCGCGCCCGCCGGGGGAGTTTCTGCAGCGTCGATGGCTCCGGCAGTTGTTCCGGCAACCGGCACACTATCCAGCCGGGAAGTTTGCGCACGAAGTTCTGCAGGCGGAGCGGCGCTGACCTTGTCCGGTACGATGCGGTCGAGGAATTTTTGAAAAACCGCCTCGTCGGCCCGCACACCGCGTCTGGCGGCATCACGGCTGATAGCATCGAGCATTTCGTCATAAAAATCCATAAAAATATCCTTTCAACAGGTAATATAACCTTTTTTTGCGTCTGCGCAAGCCCCGGAAGGCAAAAAATACTTGCTAAAATCGCATTATGGTGGTATCTTATATATATAGTATAAGGAAATACGGTATAAACCGCGAAAAAATCAACAGGAGAAACTATCATGAAAGTCGTAGTCGCGTACTCCGGAGGTCTTGACACCTCGGTTATCGTGAAATGGGTCAAAGAAACCTATAACGCCGAAGTCATCTGCTATTGCGCCGACGTCGGTCAGCAGGAAGAACTGGAAGGCTTGGAAGCCAAGGCCATCGCCACCGGTGCCAGCAAATGCATCATCGATGACCTCAACGAAGAATTCGCCAAAGATTTCATCTTCCCGATGCTCCAGGGCGAAGCTATTTACGAAAACAACTATCTTCTGGGTACTTCCATTGCCCGTCCTTTGATCGCCAAACGTCTGGTGGAAGTTGCCAAGGCCGAAGGTGCCGACGCCATCTGCCACGGTGCCACCGGCAAAGGCAACGACCAGGTGCGTTTTGAACTCAACGCCAACGCCATCGATCCCTCCATCAAGATCATTGCCGCATGGCGCGACCCCAACTGGAAGTTCACCGGCCGTCTGGATATGATCGAATACGCCAAACAGCAGAACATCCCCGTAAGCGTTTCTGCCAAGAAGCCTTACAGCATGGACCGCAACTTGCTGCACATCAGCTTTGAAGGCGGTATTCTGGAAGATCCGTGGGAAGAATTCCCCGAAGAGATCGCTGTGATGACCGAGCCCCTTTCCAAGGCAGCCGATACCGCTGACGATGTAGTCATTACCTTTGAAAAGGGTATCCCCGTCAAAATCGACGGTGTGGAATACAGCCCCGCCAACATCATGCGTAAACTTAACGAAATGGGCAAAAAACACGCCGTTGGCAGAGTTGACATCGTGGAAAACCGTTTTGTGGGCATGAAGAGCCGCGGCGTGTACGAAACTCCCGCCGGAACTATTCTTTCCAAGGCCCACCGCGGTTTGGAAGAAATCACCCTTGACCGTGAAGTCATGCACTTGCGTGACAGCTTGATCCCCCGCTATGCGGATATGATCTACAACGGTTTCTGGTTCGCCCCCGAGCGGGAACTTTTGCAGGTGATGATCACCGAAAGCCAGAAGTTTGTTACCGGTGATGTCCGGGTCAAGCTCTACAAGGGCAACTGCTATGTTACCGGCCGCCGCAGCGAATACAGCCTGTACGATGACGACATCGCCAGCTTTGAAGGTGCCGATAACTACGACCACAAAGATGCTGCCGGTTTCATCCGCCTGAACGCTCTGCGTCTGCGGGTGCGTGCCAAGAGCAAGCAGAGGGCATACTGATATTCAAGCGGCAATGCCCGCTTGAAGTCTGCTCTGTTCCCAATCTTTTCTGGTTAACAGAAAAGATGTTGAATCAGATTTTGGGAAGGGTGATGGGGTTTGGGGAAGCGGGAAAGAACCTTTCCTGAAAAGGTTTTTCCCGCTTTCCCAATGCTCCCGGATCGATCTTCAGCGGCAATGCCCGCTTGAGTTAAAGAACATTTATACGGAGATCGCGGTCGTTTTTATACGGAACGCATCTCCGTTTTTTTAACTTAAAGTGAAAGGTATTGCCATGAAAAATCTGATTGGGGTCGCTGTTGCCGGTATTGTTTGTCTGGGATTGATTTCCTGCGTTTCGACCAAATATACGGGAAAAAGTTTTCCGGAAACGCACGATCTGCTGATATTGAAAAGCTCATCCGATAAATCCGGCTATGAACTTATCGGCACCGGACAGGCTTCCGGCGAATACTCCGGCACTACCAATGGTGAATTGCAAAGCAAACTCTATGAACTTGGTTTGGAACATGGAGCCAACGCTATGAGGATAGCCGGAGTAAGATTAGTTCCGGAAGGTCATGTGGTAAACAATGCGGAGTACAACTTTATTGAAGCCACCGACGACCCGGATCAAACGCAGTTTGAAACGCAAATGCAAGAGGATATATCCGGCGACCCCGATCAGGGGTACACCCGCTATATGCGGATAATGTACGCCGAATATTTCCGAAAAAAACAATTTTTATAATGATCATAGATTTTCATACACATTTTTATCCCGAAAAGATCGTGGAGCGTGCTCTTGCCACCGCCCGGGAAAAAGCTGGTTTGGAACCGGCGCTGAACGGCACCCGGTCTGATTTGATCCGCTCTCTGGAGCGGGCAAATATCGATTACGCCGTAAGTTTGCCACTGGTAACCCAGCCGGGGCGGGGGATAAGTTTGAATTCGTGGGCCAAGGAAAATGATGTAAAGCCCATCATCATGCTGGGGTCGGTACACCCCCGGGATGAAGAATTTGCCGAAACGCTGGAGTTTGTCAAAAGTCAGGAATTTCCCGGAGTCAAAGTCCACCCCGAATATCAGAGCTTTTCTTTTGACGAGTTGGAACTGGATAAAGTTTGGCAGATGATTGCCGAACTTGATCTCTTTCTGCTGACTCATGCGGGGGAAGATGCGGGATTTTCCCCGCCGTTTCACAGCGATCCGGCCAGTTTGCGGCGGATGCACGACCGGCATAAAGAGCTGAAACTCGTTTGCGCTCACGGCGGTTCGTGGAAAATGTGGGATGATGTAAAAAAACATCTGGCGGGCGAAAAAAACATCTACTTTGATCTCTCTTTTGTGGGCGAATTGCTCCCTAAAAGTGAATACCGCAAACTGGTGGAGCTCCTTGGTGTGGAAAATTGTCTTTTCGGCACCGACAGCCCGTGGTGCGATCAAGCTCACGCATTGGAGCTGCTGCACGATCTGGAATTGGGCAGTTACGCCGAAGAGATGATCCTGGGCGGCAATGCAGCAAAATTATTGAAAATATAAGGCTTTGCTCCCGATAAAGGTTGATATGGGAGCCTTGAGGAAGATGTAAAAACTTTTCCGGGACGGTTCTTTCCCGCTTCCACAACCCCCAACACCTTTCCCAAAATCTTATTCAACAGCGCTGCTGTTTATCAACCGATATTGTGAACAGAGCTAAATATAAATGCGGTGCCTGCTGCAGATACAAAAAGTGCTGCTGCTCAAGTTAGTTATGCCCAACATTTTTGGGGCGATCATTGGCCAGCAGCATATAATTTTACAGCATACACTCTTTTAAGCCGGCGATCACCATTTGCACGGCCACCGCAGAAATTATCAAGCCGGTCAACCGGATCAACGGCCCCAGCAAATGCAGTTTGACCAACACCCGGTTGATACTGCCGGAAAAGAGCATCACCACAAAATTTATAAAAATTGCCAAAGTAAGGGACAACACCATAAAAAGCCACCCGAATTGCGCCGTGCCCGAAATACTCGCCGCGATCGTCCCCGGGCCCGCGATCAACGGCGCCGCCAGCGGCACCAGCGAGAGATCAGTAAAGTCAACATTTCCCCCGTTTTCATCGACGCCAAAGCCGGAAACTGTGGTATTTTCCTCTTTTTTGTTGATAAATCTGCCCTCGCGCACCGCGATCCAGCCGATCATAAACAAAACCATACCGCCGGTGATCTTCAATGAATAAAGTTCCACCCGGAAGATTTTGCTCAAAACAATCTCCCCTGCCCCGGCAAGCACCACCAGAATTACCAGCGCCGCCAGCGATGATTTCCATGCCAGTTCCCGGATCTGCCGCACCGAAAGCGCCGGCTGATAAGTTGCCAGAAACATAACCTTGCTCGCCGGGTTGAGCAGCGCCAGCAAATAAAGAGAGTTTTCCACCAAAGCCATCCAATTAAAGCTCATAATAGCATCCTCCTACAAAAAAACTGGGGGTGTTGCAAAACCTCATAAAAGGTTGCAAAGCCCCAGTTTTTTTGCATAAATTTTTATTTGCTGTCGAAAAAATCAGCAATCACAGCAATAATAAAAATTATTGCGGGTAAAACGTTGTATCTCTTTTATATAAAATAAATTGGAATTGCTTTTATTACTTGTAATAAAAGCAATTCCGGTGAAAGTTTTTGGAAAATGGGGGGTGGGGAAGAGAACCTTTTTTCCAAAAGGTTTCTT
>JAFVQX010000188.1 GCA_017504585.1 Lentisphaeria bacterium | reverse complement strand
ATGATCGCCACCACACCGGTAATGACTTTCCACGGTTTGATCTCGATATTGGCCGGCGAAACAGTCTGGATCTTGCTTTCGTCATACTCCCGGGGCTTGCGGTAGGAAATCAACACCGCTATCAGCATCCCCGCCAGCATCCCCAACGCAGGGATCGCCATGGCTTTGATCGAAACTGCCGGATCGATATTCATGCCGTTGCTTTTCAGATTGCCGATAAGTATATCATTTATATAAATGCGGCCGAATCCGAAAGGGAAACACATATAAGGCGTTATCAAGCCAAACGTAAGGATGCACGCGATCGCCCGGCGGTCGATCTTGAACTTGGCAAAAATCTGCAGCAGAGAAGGTATCAATATCGGAATAAAGGCAATATGTATGGGGATCAGGTTCTGGGAGGACATGGAAATCAGCATCAGGATAAAAAGCAAAATATACTTGAACAACATAATCCGGTTGCTGGTAACTTCTTTGTTCATCTTTTTCAGCAAAGTCTGCGCCAGAAGTTCCGTCAAACCGGAGCGGGAGATCACGATCGAAAAGGCCCCCAGCATGGCGTAGTTGAACGCGATCTTGGCACCGCTGCCCAGCCCGGTGGAGAAAGCATCCAGCGTTCTGGCATCGCCAATACCCGAAAGCAATCCCCCTGCCAGCGCGGCAATGATGATCGAAAACACGATGTTAAGGCGCAATACTGCCAATATCAGCAATATTACCACGGCGACCAATACGGGATTGGTCAAAAAATCCATCCACATAAAAAACCTTTCTGTTGGGTTGTTGGTGAAGATAATTTCAAAACCTTTCCAAAGTTTTGAAATCACCTCTGTATATTAAATTTTTTCGGATATACTGTTATAAACTTTCCGGGCGGCTTCGGGCGCCCCCACTGCCTGTTCATTGAGAAAACGCTTCAATGCCGCGGGCAGAGCTTTTTCCGGCAGCTTCCCGAGCTGTGCGGCGATCTTACCGGCTTCATCATATTTGCCCACGCAAGTCAAAGCGGCCGCGTAAAGAAGTTTTTCCCGGTCGGATGAAGCATTTTTGTAATTTTTCACCACTTCCAGAGCCTGTTGGTTCAATATCTGCCAGAGCGCCAGCATCACATGATATTCCCGGTCTTCGGGATAGAGTTTTTTGATTTCATCAAGATACCAGCGCGCCGAAGACATATCTTTATCCAGCATGGCATCGGCAACATTATTGAGCAGAAAATCTCTGGTGGCATGGTCGGTGGAAGAAAAACTGCGCAAGATCTCTTCCAAATAGCTGTCAATGGCTATGCCATGGGTTTTGGCAAGCATGTAAAACTCGCCGGCTTCCTTGCGGCGTTTCTCATCTGCCGAAAGCATCAGAGCCAATTCGTAAGCGGCTTCGGCGTTACCCGGCTGCAGCTGCAGAACGGCTTTGAAGCTCTTTTCCGCTTCCTGATTTTTGCCGCTGCGGCTCCATGCCACTGCTTCGGTCAAAAGCGCATCGGCATCCACCCGGTTGCCCCGATTTTTTTTCAGCTCTTTAAGAACTTTCAATGCCTGATCATAATCTTTTTTGCCGATCAAGGCCCGAGCGTAACTGTTGACGACTTTGCTGTCGGCAGGAGTGCGCGCAGCGGCGGCGGCAAGCAGTTTGGCTGCGTCGTCGATCTTGTTGAGTTTCAGATAAATATTCCCCAGTCTGACGGCAGCTTCCTGATGATCAGCTTCCCGGGCAAGTACCTGCCGGTAGTTCCAGATGGCGATTTCCATATTGTCCCGGCTTTCGGCACTGCGGCCGTCGGCCAGCAGATCTTCGATGCGTTCCAACTCCAGATTTTCCACCGCGGCACCGCCCTTGCCGGAGCCGGAACGGAGTTTGCGTTTAAGTTTGGATATTTCGTTCAAAAGCGAAGTATTTTCTTTTTCGTAACGCTTCAGGCTCTCTTCCAAACCGGGAATACGGTTGAGTGCTGTAAGCACGTCAGAATTGCTTGCCTGATTGAAGAGATCGAATTTGGCTTTCAATTCATCATAAGCTTTCTGCAATGTGGCCATTTTGCGCAATTCCACATCAACTGAATGTTGACGGGCTTTCATTTCGATGATACTGGAGCGGGATTTTTTGATCAGCTCCTGCTCCTGTTTAAGCTCTTTTTGGAGTTTTTCAAGAGTTTTTTCGCTGTTGGCCAATTTCAGGCGCATTTCCTGCATGGCTTTTTGAGCAAGCTCTTTTTCGCGGGTCAATTTGCCGGTATTTACGGCATCAGCATTGAGCCGATCCTGATATTTTTTCTCCAGCGCCCGGTAATTACCGGCATAACTTTTAAGTTCGTTTTCCAGCTTGGCAGTGCGCTCGGACAGCACACTCATTTCTTTGCGGCTGACCTGCGAAGCATCTTTCAGTTTGCGCTCGTTCTGCCGGGAGATCTGCAACTCCTGATTGCGCACTTTCATTAAACCATTGAGCTGGGCAAGCTCATTTTTAAGCATTTTTTCGCTGGCGGTAAGATTGCTGATACGTTTACGCAACTCGTTTTCCATACCGCTGGAGCGCCGCAGATCGGCTACTTCCTGTCGCAAAAGTTTGAGTTCGGCGTCGCCGGCGGCAGAGTTTTTGCCGGTATCATCGCCGGGGGCATCGCTCAAAAGACGCATCAAACGGTCGATGCGCTGGTCTTTGCGTTTGAGTTCGCTTTCCAGAGTGTTCAGCTTGTCCTGCAGCTCTTTATGGTTGTCCGGAGCGGCGGCGAGCTGATTGCTTTGCAGCTGTATATTGCGCTGAAGACGGCGTTTTTCATTTTCCAAAGCCTGTAAATCTTCCCGCAGTTTAAGGATTTCGGTACGGCTTTTGGCATATTCATTGTTCCGGGTGCGAAGAAGATTTTCCAAATCCTGATTGCGTTTCAATGCTTCGTCGTTAGCCACTTTCAGCGACATTATCTGATTTTCGTAGCGGCTGCGGTCGGCAGTATTGGAGCGCTCGAGAGCGTTTTTGTACTGGACTTCCAGCAGCGAATACTTTTCCTGCAGCAGGCGGTAGTCACGCAATATACCATCGATATCCCGGCTCCGGATCTCGCTTTGCTGAAGCTTTATTTGCAGTTGATCGATCTCCATAAGAGCATTGCGCAATTTCTGGCGGTACTGGTCGATTTCGGACTGCATTTCTATATAGAGCCGGTTGGAAGAAGCGCTGCTGCCGGCGTAATAACTGTTGCTGTAATTGCTCCGGGCAGCAGGAGTGTATCCTGCTGCCGGATAGCCGGAATTGTTCATTGCGCCCGGCTGTGCATAGTTTGCCCCCGGCTGATACTGCACCGGCGGTACTTGCGGTGCCGGTGCCATGGGGCGGGGCTCTGCGGGCCGGACGGGGCGCTTTTTGGGGGCAACAAGTTTTTTCAAAGCGTTGATCTCGTTATCGCACAAACGGATACGCCCCTGCACCACGGATTTGTTCCATTGCGGGAAGTTGCGGCGGATAGCGTCAAAATACTCACGGCTGCGGGTGAAATTTTCCAGCGCCGCATCGAATTTATTGTTCTCTTTGCTGGCGGTGGCTTTGTCGTAATACTCGTAGCCTTTGCGCCAGCCCACCCAGGGCGAACTTTCCAACGTTTCGCTTGCCGCCTGCTGCGGAAAGGTCAGTAATCCGGCAACAGTAAAAAACAATATCAACAGTTTTCTTTTCATCATACCACCTGAAAATCCTTGAATTTTTCCCGGTAAAAAGCATTGCAGCTAATGGTCATAACTGCATTGCCGTAATCATCATATTTACTTGCCAGCACCGTGGTTTTCCGGTGGGCAAGTGCCGCCAGATCCGCCCTTGCGGGGGGAATAAGCAAATTCATCACCCGCGAGTGTTCGCTTGCCAGCTGCGATATAGCGCTCAACAACATATCGGTCCCCTCCCCGGTGGCTGCCGAAATGAATATACCGTTGGCAAACAGACTTCTTGCCCGGATCATTGCCAGTTCGTCATGGGGCCGGTCGATCTTGTTGAACACTACCAGAATTTTATCTGTATCGGCACCCAATTCTTTAAGCACCTTTAATGTCGTATCCCAATGCTCATCGATTTCCGGGCTGGAGAGATCCAGCACCAGTATCAGAAAATCCGCCAGCACCGCTTCTTCCAGCGTGGATTTGAACGCCTCCACCAAGTCATGAGGCAGCTTACGGACAAAACCCACCGTATCGGTCAGCAGAACCGTCTGCTTATCCGGCAAAACCACCTTTCTGGTCATGGGGTCGAGGGTGGCAAAAAGTTTATCTTCGGCCATGACTTCTCTGCCGGACAAAAGTTTCAGCAGCGAGGATTTACCGGCATTGGTATAGCCTACGATCGCACCATGCGGTACATCGTGCCGCTGCCGCTGCTTGCGTCCGGTGGCACGCTGTTTGCGTACTTCAGCTAACTCCTGTTCCAGACGGGATATACGCATCTTTATCTGCCGCCGGTCCAGCTCGATCTGGCTTTCGCCCTCGCCTTTGGCATTGACCGCTCCGCCCCGCTGCCGGGAAAAGTGGCTCCACGCCCCCGTCAGCCGCGGCAGCTGATAACGCCAGCGCGCCAGCTCCACTTGCAAAACTGCTTCGCGGGTATTGGCGCGATCGGCAAAAATATCCAATATGACTTCCTGCCGGTCTATAACGCAGACTTTCCGGCATAATCTTGACCAGTTGCGCTGCTGGGTGGGAGTTATATCCATATCAAAAACCAGCACATCAGCGTTGGCTTCTTCCACCATATTGGCGATCTCTCCGGCCTTGCCGGTGCCCACAAAATACTGGGGGTGCGGCGACCCTTTGAGCTTTGCCACGGCTCTGCCCGCGACGGCTATATCCAGATTTTTCAAAAGTTCCGCAAGTTCGTCCAAATGCGCGTGGACCCGCCCGGGATCCTCGTTTATCAACTGGCTCCCGACGATAAATGCGCGCTCCACGCGCTTGCGTGCTTCTTCGGCTACTTCGATCACTCTGAAAATTCCTCCACTCTATATACTATACAATAAAGTTGCAATTTTGCCTGTCCGGAAATGATTTTTTTGCATTTTTAAGTGGGCAACATGCAAAAAAGTCGGATAAAATATTTTTTTTGATTTGATTTATCGGCTTTACCTTGGTATATTTCCCCAAGTGCCTTAATTGTAAAAGGAAGGATTTGCCGATGTTTATTGATATACATACCCACATTACTTACCGGGATTTCACCGAATTTGCTTCCGGTATGCTCAACCGTCCGGCGTTTGATGAGGATGTACTGCTCAAACGCATGGATATGGAAGGTATTGATAAATCAGTAGTGCTGCCGCTGACCAACCCCGAAGTGCTGGATCGTTACGGCTGCGCAGGCAATCAGGAAGTTATCCAGGCGTGCAGACGCCATGCCGACCGCTTGATACCGTTTTGTGCAGTCGATCCCCGCTCCATGCTTATCTGGGGAGAAAAGGGCGCTCCGGGCAGCATGTATAACTTGCTTAAGATCTACAAGGATCTGGGCTGCAAAGGCATTGGTGAAGTCTGCGGCTCCATCCCCATCGACGATGATCGTTACGGAGTGATCTACGAAGCGGCGGCAGAGCTGGATATGCCGTTGATATTCCACATCCAGCGTCCAAACGGGCATACCTACGGGGCGACCGATTTGTTTCACCTGACCGGTTTTGAAAAAATGCTTGCCAAATACCCCGATACGGTATTCATCGGTCACTCCATGGCGTTCTGGAGCGAGATTTCCGGCGATGTAGCGGAAGCCGACCGGGAAAAGTATCTGAAAGGAGCCTACACCCAAAAAGGCAGACTCTGGGAGCTTTTTGAAAAATATCCCAACTTGCGGGGCGATATCTCTGCCGGCAGCGGAGCTTATGCTTTGAGCTGCGACCCGGAACACGGAGTGGAATTTATGAATAAGTTTCAGGATCAGCTCTATTTCGGCACCGACCGTTTCAGCAGCATAGATGAACCGATCCCGCCCCAGAAACCCATGATGGATAAATGGCTGGCAGAAAATAGAATAACCAGCGAAGTCTACGAAAAGATCTCGCACCTTAATGCAGAAAAACTTTTGAACCTTTAACATAATTTTATTGAAAGGAAAGAAAAATGTCTGAACTCAAAGTAGGTATGATCGGTCTGGACACATCACATGTATCCGCATTTGTCAAACTGCTCAACGACCCCACCAACGAATTTCATGTTCCCGGTGTACGCATCGTCAAGGCGTTCCCCGGCGGCAGTGCCAAATTTTCCAGCAGCATCAACCGGGTGGAAGGCTTTACCAACGAACTCAAAGAAAAGGGTATCGAAATCGTTGACAGCATCGAAGCACTGGCCGGTCTTGATGCATATTTTCTGGAAAGCGTCGATGGCGACCAGCATCTTGAACAGTTCAAAGTGCTCGCAAACTTCGGCAAACCCGTTTATATTGACAAACCTCTGGCTTGCAACTACGACGAAGCCAAAGCCATCGTTGCACTTGCCAAAGAAAAGAATGTGCCGCTGATGAGCTGCTCGAGTCTGCGCTACGCGCTGGGCATCTGCGACCTCAAAAAAGAAGAAGATACCACTGTTTTTGCCTGTCAGGCATTCGGTCCCATGAACCTGCTGGACGACTACCGCGATTACTTCTGGTACGGAATCCACTCCACGGAAATTCTTTTTACCATGATGGGCAAAGGCTGCGAATCGGTACAGGTGATCCCCACCGAACACGCTGACTTGCTCTTCGGCCGCTGGGCCGACGGCCGGATCGGTTCGATTCTGGGCAACCGCAACGGCGTTTGGGAATTTGGCTGCACCATTACGACCAACACCCACCAGCGTCAGGCAGTGGCTTCCGGTGCAATTCCGTATTACAGCATGATGCTTAAACAGATCGTACCCTTCTTCCAGACCGGCAAGAGCCCGCTGGATATCGAAGAAACGCTCAATATCATTGCGTTCCTCGAAGCCGCCAGCCGCAGCCGTGCCGCCGGTGGTGCATTGATCAAGATCGCCGATCTCTGATAAGCTCTTTTATAAAAAGGCGTTATTCAAACTCAAAAAGTTTGCAGCGCCTTTTTTTTTGCATAAATGAGGTGATTTCAAAAGTCATTCAAAACAAAGGCAAAGAGCAAAACCACAGCACAGGATAAGGTAGTTTGAGGTGGCTACCTGACTTGTCCACCATAGCTTTATGCGACGGTGGAAAGGTAACCGCCGAAAACACTCCTTGT
>JAFVQX010000187.1 GCA_017504585.1 Lentisphaeria bacterium | reverse complement strand
GCCAGATATTGGTACCCTGCTCCCAGGCCAGAACGGCATCCGGATAATCGGGGGTGCGGGGCAAATCATTATCGAAATTATGCTGTATCATAAATCTCCTCCTTTATCATTTATCCTTATAACCTTCAGGATATTTCTGAATCCAATTCCATGCAGATTTGATTATTGCTTCGGCATTTTCGTACTGGGGTTGCCAGTTGAGTTCTTTCCGGGCACGGCGGCTGTCGGCAATGAGTGCGGGCGGGTCGCCGGGCCGCCGGGGGGCGATTTCCATGGGGATCGCATGGCCGGTGACTTTTCTTGCGGCTTCGATGATCTCAAAAACGCTCAAGCCGTTGCCGGTACCTAAATTGTAGTGACCGCTGGAAGGGGCGTACAAAGCCTTTTCGTGGGCTTGTGCCAAATCTATAACGTGGATGTAATCTCTGATACAACTGCCGTCAAAGGTGTCGTAATCATCGCCGTAAACCATGATTTTATCGCGCTTGCCTTGTGCCACTTGCAAGATTATGGGGATCAGGTGGCTTTCGGGGTTGTGATCTTCGCCATAGTTTTTGCTGGCACCGGCGGCGTTGAAATATCTTAACGCGGTGTAATCGATGTCGTAAATAGCTTTGTACCAGGCTAAAACCTTTTCAAAACAAAGTTTGCTTTCGCCGTAGGGGTTGATGGGTTTCTGCACCGCATCTTCGGCAATGGGCACGCTTTCGGGTTCGCCGAAGGTGGCGGCGGTGCTGGAAAATACGATCCGCTTTACCCCTCCGGCTTTAGCGGCTTCGGCAAGATTTATAGCGTTGGCAAGGTTGTTGCGGAAATATTTGCCGGGGTCGCGCATACTTTCTGCCACCAGCGAAAAGGCGGCAAAGTGCATTACTGCATCAAACTTTTCTTTGACAAAGAGTTCGGTCAACGCCTCCTGATTTGCCAGATTTATTTCCACAAAATTGCTCACCCGTGGATCCACCGCCTGCCGGTGACCGGTAATGAGAGCATCCAAAACTGTTACATCATAGCCCCGGTCGAGCATGTATTCGGTGCATACACTGCCGATATAACCGGCGCCGCCGGCAATCAAGATTTTTTTCATAGCTTTCCGATCTCTTTTATTGAAAATATTTATTGCTCAAGGTTTACCGGCGCTGCTCTGCGGCCGCGCACCAGCGCGCTGGGATCATTTTTCAGCTCGCTGATAAATTCATTGAGATTGCCCAATACCGAATTCAACTGCTGAATGGTGCTTACGGCATCGATCTTGCCGTCCTGCAGTTCGGCCAGCAGACTTTTACAGGCCGTCAGCGTGTCAACCACCTGATGGTTCAGCTCGCGGACATCCAGTTCGCCGAGTTTTTCGTTGAACTGCCGGGTGAGGTCGCTTATATTGGCAAGATTGCTGTTGACTCCGGAAACCAGAGTTTTCAGCTCTTCGCCGGTAAGATTTTCCGCAACATTCTGACTTATAGAGTCGATATTCCGGGAAATCGAATCCAGCCGGTCAATGGTGTTTTTGATTGCCGGATCGCTCAATATTTCTGCCAGCGCGGTCAGGTTTTTGCCCAGATCATTGCTGATTTTGCCGATATCAACCTGGGCAATTTTGTTCAGCGATACAGCTACCGAATCGATGATATTGGTGAATACTCCCGGCACGCTGGGGAAATAGATCACATCCGGCTCATTGATTTCCGGCAGCGGTTCTTTGCGCTGTTTATCCCGTGGTATATAATCCATTTCTATATAGCGCATACCGGTGACCCCCGCCAGATCCAGCCGGCAGCAGAGATTGTTGGCACGAGCCTGATAGCAGAACTTTTTCAATTGTTCCAGCCGGGGCAAACTCTTTTCTTCGGGCAATCCGGCAAAGACCTGCGGATCGATACTCATATCGACCCGGATGATCTTTTCGTTGGGCAGAATGGAGATTTTCTCCACCTGACCGATCTGCACTCCTTTATATTTTACCGCCGAACCTCTGGATAATCCCTGTACCGACTCGGTAAAGGTGGTTACAAAGTAAATGCGCTGGGCAAATTCATCTGCCAGCCCCAGAAAGAACATGGTCAATACCAGCAACACGGCGGCAGCGGCAACGAATATGCCGGTCAGGAAATATTTTTTTGTATTGTTCATTTGCTCCGACTCCTGTAATATTTCACTGCTTTGTGCAATAACTCAATCCATCCCGGTTCAGAAAGGCTCTGACCCACGGTATGGTCGATTTTTTCTGCAATACTCTGGGGTCCCCGCTTTCTGCAATGGTCCCCGTCTCTTTATCCAGCATGATGATCCGGTCGGCAACGGTAAAAACGCTGTCCAACTCGTGGGTAACGATCACGATAGTCCGGTTGAACTCATTGCGCATTTTCAAAATCAGCCGGTCAAGTTCCGCGGACGATACCGGGTCAAGCCCCGCAGAGGGTTCGTCAAAAAACAATAATGGCGGATCCAGTGCCAAAGCTCTTGCCAGGCCGGCGCGCTTTTTCATGCCCCCGGAGATCTCGGCGGGGTAAAAGTCGGCAAATTTGTCGAGATTTACCCAGGAGAGTTTTTCCATAACTGTATTATTGATCTCCTTGCGGGATAATCCGGTGTGTTCTTCCAGCACCAGCGCCACATTTTCTGCCAGAGTCAGCGACCCCAGCAGCGCTCCCCCCTGATAGGTCACGCCGAAAGTCCGGGCGATCTCTTCTTCGCTTAAAGCATTATTGCCGCTGATGGTGCGGCCGAATATTTTTACTGAACCGGCCAGCAGCGGGTGGATGCCGATTATATGCTTGAGCAAAGTGGATTTGCCGCAGCCGGATGCACCCATTATAGCAAAGATCTCCTGACTTTTTACTGTAAAATCCAAATCATGCAGCACAGTCCGGCTGCCGTAACCCACAGAAACATTGCAAAGTTCCAATGCGGGGGCATCAGAGTGTTTTTTCATGACTTAATACCCCCAGAACGAGTAAATTATTGTTATAACAGTATCTATAATTATCAAAAGCAGTATGGATCGCACTACCGCCCGCGTGGCGGCACGCCCCACCCCCTGGGAGTCCGGCGAACTGCGAAAGCCCTCCCAGCAGCCCACCAATGCGATCATGGCGCCGAAAAACACCCCCTTCAGCACCCCCAGCAGAAAAGTCAGCGGAGTCAATACTTCGGCGGTGCGGCTGATATACGTTTCGGCAGTAAGCTCCAGAAAGCCCACCCCGACCGCCAGCCCGCCGGCTAAACCGGCTATATCGCCAAAAACGATCAAGGCGGGCATGGCGATCACCATTGCCAGCAGTTTGGGCACCACCAGATAACGCACCGGCGATATGCCCATGGTGGTCAGGGCGCTGATCTCTTCTTCGGCTTTCATGCTGCCGATCTCGGCGGCAAAACTGCTGCCCGCGCGCCCGGTGGCGATAAGTGCCACCATCAGGGGGCCGAATTCTTTAAGCATGGAAAACCCGGTTAAATCGGCTACAAAGATCTCGGTGCCGAACTTGCGCATCTGGATAGCCGCCTGAAAAGCTATGGTGATCCCCATAAGAAAACAGATCAACAGCACGATCCCCAAAGCTGATGCTCCGCACATATCCATATAATAAAAAAAGTTTTTCCAGCGCAGTTTTTTGGGGTTGCGCACCACCAGAGCCAGCGAACAGGCTATTTCGCCCCAGAAAGCGACCAGATCGTGCCACGAAGCAAAATTTCTGAAAAAGGCTTTACCCAATGCTGTAAAAAGATTTCTCATGATTTTATGCCGGATTTTAATATTTCACACACAATATGAAAGATAATCCCTAATTACGGCAAATGCAAATTTTTCGCGTTAAAACTCCACATCAAACCTGCCGGACAGGCTGTTGAAACTGCCGGTGGAGGGTTTTTGCACTCCGCTGATTTGAGTTTTGCTCCGAACCTTGCTTTTAGCGGGGCGATGCCGGTAAAGACCCAGACCGAACTTATTTTGTTCGGCAATTTTCTTTATCTCTCCGGCGGGTATCTTGACCGTAAGCTGCCAGCGTCCCCGTTCCCGCGTGGCTCGGGTGAACAGCTCAAATGTTGCGGCGTCCCGGGAATTTCCGGCAGTGTCGGTATAAATGACGCGGTAGATACCCGAAGCGTTGACCGCGATGTGGAGCCGGGGGAGCGCTTTGCCGGCGGGGGCAAGAAATATTTCCACCGCGTCGTCGTTCCAGACTGCTCCGGTATGGTTGGTTTTGCAGCGCAGACGCAATTTGGAAATTTTCTCTTCCTGACAGACAAAGTCCAGTTTCAGATCTTCCCCGTAGCGGGAGATCCCCACCCACGTATTCTGAAAATCCCGGAAAATGGCAAAGGGCTTGAATTCCAGCGTGGTGCCGTTGGCGGTGAGTTTGATGGGCGGCTGCTTTTCATTGAGCTTTTTCAAAAGAGCGTTGTATTCAGCTTCGCTGACAATGCCGCTGGAGGCGGCTTGAGAGATTTTCTCAAATCCGGCAAAATCCTCGGAGAGATCCTGCAAAAACTTATTGGCAGGATCTTTGGCAACGGCTTTATCCAGCAATTTCCGGGGTTCTTTCAAGCGGAACGATAAGTAGCAGTTGCTCAAAGGGTCGTCCCGGAAAGCGGCGTTATCCAAGAGTTTTTCCATAGCCTGATAAAAGTTTTGCAGCTCTTTTGCGGCTTGGGGGGCGATCAAATTGCAGAATTCGGCAATGAGTTTATCGGTATCAAGGGTGCAATCAAACATCACCGCGCTGTGCACATAGGTATTGAGGGCGCTGAATGTATAAGGTGTTTTAGCTTTGCCTTCGGACATGGTGGCTCCCAAGGCATATCCCTGCATGATTTTGAAGTGGTCGGCAATACGGTGCGGGTTCATAATGGGATAAGTCTTCATTTCCGGAGCCCGGGGGTAGCTGTAAAGCACCACCTTTGCCCCCGCTTTTTCCCACTGGCGGCAGCGCTTCTGCAACACCGTATAATCGGGGGCGTTGAAGTGCCCGGAAAGCACGGCGATCAAGGTATCGGCAGGGAGTTTTTCTGTGCGGGGCGGCTGAAAGTGGCTGCTCTTGGTCTGCAAGTGGAAGATCATATCCGGATAACGCTTTTTCAGCTCATTGGCAAATTTGCAGAAAAAGGCAAAGACAAATTCACTGCGGTCACCGGCAGTCACCAGCTTGCCCGCCGGAGAATTCACACACAAAGTGCATTCGCAGCTCCTCACCGGAGCATCGCAGAAAAAGCGGATGGCTTTGATCTTGGGGTTTTTCCTGACTGCCGCACTTATATCTTCCACGATCTGCTTGACGGTATCCGGATGACTGGGACAGGGAAAGTGGTTGGGATAGGATGCCATGAAACGCTTTTTGCCGTGCATGGCAAACATTTCGGGCTTATCCTTGAAGCGTTTGTTCCATTTGTTGAGGAATGCGTAGTAATAGTCCCGGCTCGCCCACGGTGGCACTTGCCCCAACCGGCGGCGGAAAAAGAGCATAAAATCATTGCGGTCGATATCTTTGGCTGCGGATTGGAAACCCCGGACAACGAAACTTGCTTCGGGTATATCGCTTGTTCCGGCAAAGTTTATGGCAGGGTTTACCGCATACTTTGCCCCATTTTTGCCCGGCATAAAAAATTTAGCTTGCAGATACTTTTGAGCAAAGTACTCCACCGCCAGCAGTGTGCCGCAGCTGTCGCGGAAAGTGTGAATATCGCCGTTGGGGGTATCAAAACCCACAAAGAGAAAATCGTTGTTATTGCGGAAAATACCGAATTTGCTTTCCGCTTGAGCCGCGGAAAGGTCACCATTGAACCCCGCCTTGCGGGCTTGAGCGCTTGCCCCGACAAACAAATTGATCTTGGCTGGTGTTTTGCCGTTGAGTTGAGCCGGTGCAGTAAAAGTTTTGCTCAAATGCTCTTTAAGTTCAGCGGCGGCGGATTTTTCGATTTCCGTGGGGTTGTCGGCAAGTGTAATGGTAAAATTGTGGACTTTGGCAAATTCGGCGGCGTAAATTGCAGAGATGCCGCCAATCATTGCTGCCAGTAAAAGTAACTTTTTCATAAAAAACCTTTCGTTTTGTATATCAGGCTATTGAATCAAAAACCATATCCGGTGTTTTTTCCGGCGGGGCTTTTGCCAGCATCTCCGGCGTGGTCAGCCCGGTCATCATCAGCGCTGACGCACAGCCGAATTTTTTTGCTCCGGCAATATCCGAATCCAGCAGATCGCCTACCATGATGATCTCGGACTTTTGCAAATCGGGCAAATCGAACTTTTTTTTGAGAAAATCCACAGCGTACTCATAGATCATAGTGTGGGGTTTGCCCAGATAGACGATTTGCAGATCTATACCCAGCTCTTTGAGCATACCTTGTATAAAGCGGGCCTCCGCCCCGGCGCAGAAACCCACTTTGCCGTTGTTGGGCCAGAAGCTGTCCGGATTGGGCACCACCAGCTTGCGGTCGGGGTAACTGCAAAAGTAGTTGACCGCCGCTTCGGCATTGCGGAGAAAGTCGTAATAACCCTCGCCGGCAATGATGAAACTGCATTGGTCGATTTCGCTTATTTCCCGGCAGGAGATCAATCCGGCAAGTTCAGCATAACCGGGGTTGCCGCATTGACCCATAACAAAAACTTTGGAGCCGGTGAGCTTTTCTTTTTCCGCAAAAATCTTCAGAGCGTTGCCGCAGGAAATGACTTCATGGCCGTAAGCGGTAACTTGCGAGCGTACCATACAGGCGGCTTTTTCTGCTTGCGAATGGTTGCTGTCGTTGGTCAAAAAGCAGAACGGAGTGTTGTTTTTCCGGAGGAGCTGCAAAAAATTTTCTGCCCCCGGCAAGGGTTTTCTGCCGGAAACCAGCGTGCCGTCCACATCAAAGAGAAGTGCTTTATAGGGGGGATTTTTTTCGGAAATATTTGATAACCAGAAATCTTGAAAATTCACAGCAAAAAACTCCAAAATAACAATGAAAACCTAATATATATGTATTGATGAAAAAAGTCCAATTTTTTGCTGAAAATAAATTTTAAAATTTCTTGAAACAAAATTTGCATTTTGCTTTAATGTGTGGAACATTAGCCGTGGAGAGCAAATCCAAGCAGTTGGCGCAACATTGGATTTGCAGCAATATAAACCCCTTTCAGAAAGGAGAGAATATGCAGATCATCATCAACGGTCGTCACTTTGAAGTAACCGAACTGATCCGGAGCAACACCGCCGAAAAGGTCGAAGCGTTGTTCACCTACTACCCCAATCTGAAAGTATCGAGTGTGCGCGTAAATATGGAAATCGGCAAAAACCGCCAGGCCAAGGTGGGGATTTGCGCGGCAGTCAAAAAGCAGCCCATGGCATCGGAAGGTACCGCTTTGGATCTCTACAAAGCTATCGATATGGCGTTGGATCACCTGAAAGTTCAGCTGGATCGCTATGTGGATAAGTACAAGCACCCCGCCGTGGCAACACCGCCGGTGCGCGAAATAGTTGCCGCCGAAGCATAAAAGTTTGTAAAATCAAGATATTATGAGAAAGCTCTTGCATTTCTCATAATATCTTTTTTTATGCAGTAATTATTTTTTGATCAAAGGTTTGATCCGCGTCAGATCGCTATTCTGCACTTCACGGGGGACTATGGCAAATAATACTTTGGTCATGGCAACGGCGTTATCCAGAGTCATTTCGCTGCCGCCGGCGTGTCCGCGCCAGGAATCCCGGTAGAGGATGTGGCTTACGCTGCCGTTTTTGACCACATAGCCGTTGATAACGCGCATATGCCCTTCGGGGGAGGGCGTGTGGGGATCCAGCGCCATAGATACGCTCCACATGACCGGGATCCCCGCATCGATATATTGCCGGCAAAGCTCGACAAAGCGTTCTTTGAGCTGTGTCCGGCAGCGGGGCAGAACCTTTCTTGCCAGATCCGGGTCAAGGGTGCCCCACCAGTCTTTTGCGCCATCGCCGGAAGCCCGCCGGCGGGATTTTTTCTTTTTGCTGCGTTTGGATTTGCCGGGATTTTCCTGCCCGTTGACGGCGGCCTGACTGTAAAAAGCTTGCATGGCGCTTAACTCATTATTGGTCAGAGTGTAGATCGGCACAAGTGCGAAAGCCTGAAATTCCGGCAGTTGGAACGCTTCGTATATCTCCGAAACGTAAGTACCTTTTTTGCGGTCGGATTTGAACAGTTTGCCCAGATCTTTCTGATTGTAACGCTGATCCAGATAGCGCAAAACCATGCTGCACGATGCAGGGGCACAATAATTTTTCCGCTGTTTGACATGCGGTATCTTTTCGATGCATACTTCGTGCCCGCGGTCGCGCTTGAGCTTTTTTACCTCCACATTTTTCCAGAGAGTCAGCTCTTTGCTCATACCCGGTCGGGGAAAAAACAACAGAAAGGCAAAAATCATTGCATAAAAAATCTTCATAGTCACACTCCTTGGAATAAACAACTTTCATGCGTTGTAATATAAACCGCAAAACTCCAAAAGCAAACTTCCGGGCCGATAAATTTTTACCGGAAAATCCCTCCGGCAGTTTCCCAGCAGACGGGGGATAGAGGAAAAAAAGGGTTTTTTTTGAGATAATTTGCGATATTCTTGTCAAAAAAACTTGAAAAATCAAAAATCAGGTGTATCTTATACAACGTGATCACCCCGGAGTGATCGCAGCACAGCGTGCACCCATAGCTCAATTGGATAGAGCGTCTGGCTACGGACCAGAAGGCTTGGGGTTCAAATCCCTATGGGTGTACCATTTTTTTTGCTGATAAAGCCAACTCAAAACGGGTTGGCTTTTGTTTTTTTCGGGGAAAGAGATACGTCCGGAACCCTTTGAAGCCTAGCAAGCGGACATGGTCAAAAATCCGCTCAAGTACCATTGAGTACCACTTGAAATATCTTTAATATATCTTGACAGCTCTCTTTGGCTCTCTTCGATACTCAATATATTTACCGGAACACGGTTCAATTTATTTTATGTCATGAAAACCAATTTTTGAGGGTGTTTTTATGGCTGTAAAATCTGTTCGTTTGAGTGTTGGCTCAATCTTTCCCAAAGGTCCGGGAAAAATTTATTTTTACCGTTATCAAGTTGACGGACACCGCAAAACCGTCAGTTTACAAACAAACTAACCGTGCCGAAGCATTACGCAAGGCAGAAGAGTTTATCCCGATTATCAAAGCGACTTCCACAGAAGTTATCGCCGCCCACGTTCAGCAAGCCAAAGGTTTTGCTACCGCCAAACGGGATTTACCTTTAAGCGGCATCTGGGATTATTATTCCATGCACCCGGATAGAGCCAATCCGGCAACTGTCCATGAACAACTCCAGTACAAGGATTTCAGAAGGTATTTATTGCAGATATAATAATCCCGTGGTTGTATTTTTCAAATTATGTGATATTATATTAACAATGTGTATTTCAATAAACTGTTACACGGTAAAACTGCAGAATGACACAGCATAATGAAATAAAAATATTTGGCGAACAGCAGGTGCGATCTGTTTGGGATGATACTGCGGAAGAGTGGTATTTTGCCGTTGTTGATGTTGTTGCAGCATTGACTGACAGTGTGAACCCGACCGACTATATTAAGAAGATGCGGCAACGGGATCCGGAGCTTGCTAAAGGGTGGGGACAAATTATCACCCCCCTTGCAATTCAAACTGCCGGAGGCAAACAAAAGGTAAATTGTTCCACAGCTAAAGGCATTTTTCGTATTATACAGTCGATCCCTTCGCCGAAAGCGGAGCCTTTCAAATTGTGGATCGCTCAAGTTGCCGCTGAACGGCTTGATCAGATGCAGGATCCGGAACTTTCCATCGAGCAGGCATTGCGGGATTATAGACGGCTCGGATATTCGGACAACTGGATCAATCAGCGGTTGAAATCCATTGAAATCCGCAAAGAATTGACCGATGAATGGAAAAAACATGGTATTGAAGAAGGTTCGCAATTTGCCATCCTGACTGATATTATATATAAAGCATGGGCTGGAAAATCCGCCAAAGAATACAAGCAATATAAAGGCTTGAAAAAGGAAAATCTGCGGGATAATATGACCAACCGGGAACTGGTCCTGAATATGTTGGCAGAGGTTTCCACCAAAGATATTTCCGAAGAAACCGATCCGGAAACTTTTTCCGAACACATGGATGTTGCCCGCCGTGGTGGAAATGTTGCCAAAACCGCCCGGGAACAACTGGAAAAAGAACTTGGACATTCAGTCATTTCTCCAGATAACGCAAAATCGCTTGCCAATACAGATTTGCCTGAACTGGACTTTGAGGAAGATGAATGATAACTGTACTATACTGCAAATAACTGATACAATATATTTGCAAGAATGGAAATCAACAAAGAAGCAATGCCGCTCAATAACATAGCGATATACACGTGGGATTGCAACCATAACTCTACTTTCTTCATAACATCTTTATCAATATGAAGAAGTTCTTTCTCAAAAAGCGTGATGTAATCTTGAGGAAGATTCAGTTTTTCCAGTTTCGCTTTACATTCATTGCAAATAATTGCCTTTTCGGTATTAAAGACAATATCTCGTAAATCTCCATTTAAATCGAAAATGCAACGGCGGGTATCACGATGAGATTTTAAATTATTACTCTTGATGAATAATATATATTTATAAATTGATTTCAATATAAAATTTTCAATTCGGATATTGGCTTTTTCCAAAATAAAACGAGGATTTTTTATAGAAAGACAATACTTGTTGTGACCAAAGCCATAACTGAAAAAACCTCGATTAAACGGATAATCTATAATTCCTACCACAACATCTCCTGTTACATCTTTTAACAATTTGGCAATATCATCAGTAGAATATATAATGTCTAATCGTCCATCATGTATTTGGGGATCTGGAAGTATTCTTTTTATACAAATATTATCTATTTTGAAAAAACTCGATTGATGTTTTTTCAAAAGATCAATGTCAAATAAAGAATCTGCGTAACCAAGAATAACAATAGTTACATTTAACGGTTCTGTCATAAATCCCTCCAAAAACAGTATTTTGAATAATATATACCGTGGAGCATAACTTTTCAATATAGCTTGCTACATAAATTATATCTAAGTACCACAGAGTACCATTTAAATATACTTGTGGTATTCGGGGAAGTGTGACTACGGAAGATACCGGAAAGGTTTCTCCGGGCGGGAAAGAATTTGCTTTCGGGTAAAGTTTGATACCCTGCCGTTTCCTATGGGTGTACCATTTTTTTTGTCGATAAAGCCAACTCCAAGCGGGTTGGCTTTTTTGTTTCGTCTGTTCCAAACATTAATAAAAAAAATCCGGGGCTTTTCAGCCGCCGGATTTTTGTTTGCTTCAGCAACAATATCTGGTGATCAATAGTATTCGATCTGGTCGACACCCGTCATGTAACTGCCGGGGGCTGCTGCGAAATCAGTTTCATTTCTGATCTGCTTGCTGGCAACCTGACCACCCAGATAACCGGCGTTGACCAGTTTCGGGTGATTGCCTGCCTGAGAATTGACCAACTCACTCCAGTTGGCAGGATAATAGGTTTTCTGCGCGGGAACGCAGTCACCGATGATCGCAGCGCCCGGATTGTCACGGCCGACGATGGCGCGCGCTTTGATCTTGGAGGCATCAATACGGTCGATCGGACCGATGCCGTTGAACAACACCCACAGCGCATAGTAACTGGTGCCGCCGGTAACATTCTGCTGATCCGCGTTGACAGAGTCGCTTGGGCAGACAAAATGGGCGATCGTGGGCTGTATCTTAATATCACTGTAAGCGGCGAAGGTTTGACCGAAATAGCCGCCCAGAACAAGCTTGTCATATCCCACGCCGTCTT
>JAFVQX010000186.1 GCA_017504585.1 Lentisphaeria bacterium | reverse complement strand
TTCAAGATTGCTGATTTTTTCGACAGCAAATAAAAATTTATACAAAAAAACAGGGGCTTTGCAACCTTTTATGAGGTTTTGCAACACCCCCATTTTTCCCCTTAAGCGATACAAAAAAACAAGCTGCCGCAGTCAACTTACTGCAACAGCTTGTTGTGATTGCTTTTCAGCAAAAAAGCTTATTCAGCTTTGGCTTCTTCGGCTTTGGCTGCGGGAGCAACAAACTTCAGAATGCACATTTCGCAGGCATCGCCGCGACGTTTGCCCAGCTTGATGATGCTGGTGTAACCGCCCTGACGGCCTTCGTAGGCCGGAGCGATTTCGGCAAACAGCTTGGCGACCATATCGGCCTTGCGCAAGGTGCTGATCGCCTGACGACGATGGTGCAAATCACCTTTTTTGCCAAGAGTTACCATTTTTTCCGCCACGCGGCGGGCTTCACGGGCCTTGACCAACGAAGTGGTGATCTGGCCATGTTCGATCAGGCTGCAAACCATGTTTGCAAGCATAGCGGCGCGATGGGCACCGGTACGACCGACCTTGAATGTATGAACGCGATGACGCATTTTACTTTTCCTCCTGCTCTTCCTCGGGCTCCAGACGGACCTTGGCGGATTCAAGTTCCAGCGCCGCCAGCAGCGTTTCGCTGAAGGTCATGCCGAGGCTAAGACCGAGTTTGTCGATTTTTTCTTTGATTTCATCGAGCGATTTTTTACCGAAATTGCGATACTTGAGCATTCTGCTTTCGGACTTGGTGCAAAGCTCGCCGATAAGTTTGATATTGGCATTGTTCAGGCAGTTCATAGCGCGGACCGAAAGATCCAGCGTATCAACATCCTGTGCAAGCAGTCTGAAGACCTTCAAGTCTTCATCGCTCATCATTTCGCGGGCATCCTTTTCCACCGGCTGACCGCCCAGGAACACCTGCAGGTGATCCTTGAGGATCTGCGCGGCGTTTTCCAAAGCGTTTTCCGGAGTGATGCTGCCATCGGTCCAGATTTCGATTTCCAGACTGTCCATTTCGGTTTCTTCACCGACGCGGGCGGCACCAACGTGGTAGTTCACGCGGGTGACCGGGCTGAACAGACAGTCGATCGGAATGGTGCCGATGCTGCGGGCTGCTGCGGCTTTTTCCACCGGCAGGTAGCCTTTGCCTTTGACCACGTCGATCTCGGCGCGGAAAGGCATGTTCTTATCGAGCGTACAAATGACCTGCTCGGGATTCAGCACTTCGACGGTTCCATCAGTAATGATGTCGCCGGCGGTAACTTTGCCGGCTTTATCCTTGCGGATCTCCAGAGTCTTTTCCACATCACCGTGCAGACTGAGCCGGACATTTTTGAGATTGAGGACGATATCAGTAATATCCTCGACCACATTGGGCAGCGACGCGAATTCGTGGGACGCACCGTCGATACGGAGCGCCGAAATCGCGGAACCCTCCATAGAGGAGAGCAAAACCCGCCGCAGAGAATTGCCCAGCGTTTGACCGAATCCACTCTGGAACGGCGCCGCGGTGAATTTCGCGTAACGCGCCGTTGCTGTAGATTCGTCCATCACTACGGCTTGCGGCATCGGGAAAGAAGCTGCTAAGGTCATATTTTTCCTCCAGCGTTTTTATAATATTCAACAAATAACTGAGTATCTTGCAAAAACCGTTTTCACCACCTGGCAGAAAACGGAACACGCGACCAACGCTCCGTCAGATACGGCGGCGCTTTGGAGGACGGCAACCATTGTGGGGAACCGGAGTGATGTCTTTGATGACACTGATCTCCATACCGGCAGCCACAATACCGCGCACTGCGGATTCGCGACCGGCACCCGTACCCTTGATACGGACTTCCACTTCCTTCATGCCCAACAGCTGCGCTTTTTTTGCTGCATCGCCAGCGATGACCTGGGCGGCATAAGCGGTGCTCTTGCGGGAGCCCTTGAAGCCGTTCTTGCCGCCGGTGGACCAGCAGATTACATTGCCGTGCAAATCGGTAATGGTGACTTTGGTGTTATTGAACGTGGACAGCACATAAACAATACCAGCGGGGATATAACGACCGCTCTTGGCGCGCTGCTTGACATCCTTTACTGCGGTTTCGGCAGCTGCTTCCACTGCGGGAGCGGCATTCTCAACCTGAGTATTCAATTCTTCAGCCATGATCCTGAAAATTTCCTTCGATATTTGACTAATCTTCTCGTGCGCTTGTTCCCTCGTATGGGGTTTTTACTTTATGCGCACTTGCTCCATTCCGTTACCAACGGATTACTTCGCCAAACGACGTGCAGTTTTATCGCGGATAGCACCGACAGTCGCGCGCTTACCTTTACGGGTACGGGCGTTGGTCTTGGTCCGCTGACCGTGTACCGGCAGGTGCCGGCGATGACGGATGCCGCGGTAGCAGTTGATCTGCTGAAGACGACGGATGTCGGCCATTATCTGACGGCGCAAATCACTTTCCACCATGATTTCGTTCTGAAGCATGACGGTGATCGCTGCAATGTGTTCGTCTGTAAGATCCTTGGCGCGGAGGTCAGGATCGATATTGAGTTTGGTTACAATCTGCTTGGCTATTGCCGGGCCGATGCCATAAAGATAGCGCAATGCAAATTCGACTTTTTTATTGCCGGGGATGTCAACCCCAATGATACGAGGCATAATCTCTTATTCCTTACATTAGATCGGATGTACTTCAGCCCTGACGCTGTTTGTGACGGGGATTGCGGGAGCAGATCACATAGATCACACCCCGGCGTTTTACCACCTGGCAGTATTCGCATCTGCGCTTTACCGACGCTCTCACTTTCATAGTGAAACTCTCCATTTTTTTGCGAAATTAAGCGACAACAAAACCCCGACTGCACCCTCTTTCCTGCCAATGACACCCTTTCGAGGTGGTCAGCATTCCAGCCGGTGGTCGGCGTTCACTTGCTCAACGGTTGGTCACGAGCGGTGGAAAGTTGTCGATATGACAACCGGAACAAGCATGACGCATAATATAACACACAACAAAAATTTTGCAAACCTTTATCCGCAGTTTTTCCCAAATTATTCTCCGAAACCATTTCAAGCCGTACAAATTGTCGTCATTAATTTTATTGAAAACGGAAAAAATCTGTTTGCAAAAAATCTGTTTTTATGCTATTGTTCACCGAAGCAACCATTTTACCCCGGGAGAAACGCGATCATGACTTATAACATCACGCCTGAAAATGCCTCGTCTGACTTCTTGAACAAAATCCGCAACTCTTTTACCGCCAAGATCATCATGATCGGCGTGGTGGTTCTGCTCTGCCAAATACCTATCTTGATGGTCGATGGACTTATCTCCAACCGGCAGAATCTGGCAAATGATG
Organism: Lentisphaeria bacterium; assembly: GCA_017504585.1. Taxonomy (GTDB): domain Bacteria; phylum Verrucomicrobiota; class Lentisphaeria; order Victivallales; family Victivallaceae; genus SIG78. The sequence continues at coordinate 6,738 of JAFVQX010000186.1, read as the reverse complement.
TGGAAAAAGAGATCGCTTCCAAGTGGGGCTACCGGCAGAAGGTATCCGGCCCCCTGCTGGCTATCCCGGTAAGCCGGGAAATAAAGCGTACCGAAAAAGAGGGCAAAAGCATCAAAGAAGTTATCTCCACAGAACGCTCCACTTACTTTGCCGTGCCGCAAACATTGCAGATCACCGGCGAATTGACTCCCGAAATGCGTTACCGGGGGATTTACGAAGTGGTGCTTTACCGCTCGCACATCACGCTCAAAGGCAATATCGTTTTCCCGAAGGAGGTGGAAAATTGGCAATTCTATCCGGAGAAGAGCCGTTTGATCGTGGGTGTTGCCGATTTGCAGGGGATCTCCGGCATCCTGGGTTCGTTCAACGGCAAAGCGATGCAAGTGGAGCCGGGAATTGCGGCAAAAGCTCCCTTCCCCGGCGGTTTTTCCATACCGCTGAATAAAGCGGAAAATGGCAATTTTGAAATCTCTTTTGACCTCAACGGCTGCCGGGAACTGCTGTTTTCCATGGTGGGGCGGGATACCCGACTTGATTTGCAAAGCGCATGGCACTCCCCCAGCTTCTGCGGAGCGTTTTTGCCCGTAGAACGCAATATCAGCGAAAAAGGCTTTAACGCCAAATGGTCGGTCAGCGAGTTCAACCGCAATCTGCCCGCCAGCTGGGTGGGATCAAGCGAAACATTCCAATATCCTGATTCCGAAAAAAATTATTCTTATGGCAAAAGCCGTTACCGCAGTTCAAGTTCCAGTTACAGCGACAGCCATTACAGCCGCTCCGCCGGGGTGGCACTTTTGAAAGTTGCCGACAGCTACATGCAGGTCAACCGAGCCGTGGAATACTCCATACTGGTATTCATTATTGTACTTATGGCAATGCTGATCGCCGAAAAACTTGCCAAAGTCTGGGTGCATCCATTGCAATACTTTATTGCGGCATTGTCGCTGGTTTTGTTTTACACGCTGACTCTTGCCATCAGCGAACACAGTTCATTCGGCACAGCCTATCTGATTTCAGCGGCGGCGGTGTCGGCGCTGGGCGGATTTTACAGCGGCTTGATCTACCGCAAAGCCATGGCGGCGTTGGGGATGTTCTGCGCGGTGGCTCTGTCTTACGGAGCAATATATGTAATTTTGCAGCTGGAAGATTACGCCTTGCTCGCCGGTGCAGTAATACTCTTTATCCTGCTGGCAGTATTGATGACCTTCACCGGAAAAATCAACCGGCAAACAATAGATATGAATTAAATATTTTATAAAGTCGAACTGGTTTGACAAAAATTATTGCAAGGTTATAAAATGACGAAGAAAAACAGCGAACCACTGATTCCGCCACATGGCGGATATGCCAAGCTGGTGACTTATAAACTCGGCAATCTGATTTATGATGCCACAACGGCATTTTGTGATCGGTATATCAATATAAAAGATAGAACTCATGACCAAATGGTTCAGGCCGCCCGTTCCGGGGTTATCAATATCATGGAAGGTTCCGAAGCCAGTGCAACCAGTAAAAAGAGTGAACTTAAGCTTACTAATGTAGCTAAAGCGTCGCAGGAAGAATTATTGGGCGACTATATGGCATTTCTCCGGCAACGCAATTTACCGATTTGGTCGGCAGATTCTGTGGAGGCTAAAACTGTTCGGAACGCTCGCCCGGGAACGCTGGCTCAACTCCGGCAGCTTATGGGGAATATGGTGTCGGACAGGTCGGACAAGTCGGACAGGTCGGACAAAACTCTGCTTAAACAGGAAGTCGCTGCCAATACTATGATTTGTTTGATCAATCAGGAAACTTATTTACTTGGTCGGCAGATTGCAAAACTTGCTGTGAACTTTAAAGAAAATGGTGGTTTTACAGAACGCCTGTACCGGGTGCGTTCAGAAAACCGTAAAAAAGATGAGGTATAAAACAATGAAAAACTTTTTCCGTAAACTTTTCTTTTGGGACTCCCCGGCGGCGGGGGCGGGGTTCGGCTGGCTGCTTAATATCGTTTATTGCTATTGTGCGGCTAATTGGGGGTGTTTGTCGGATACGCTCTTTACAGCAATGCGGGCTCCGCAGGAGTTGTTTTCAACATTGTTCCTTTATCTGGCATTACTTCTGGTGCAGTTGTTACTGCTGCTTTACAGTGCATTTTTGACTTGCCGCTTTTTCTTCCGGCAAGACCGTTTGCGTTATAAAGTGCTTTTCTGGGGGATCATTGTGCTGCACATTGCCGCCTTGGTCTGGGCTGGCGAAAAAAATGATGTAAGGCTCTTTATGGTTGCTTCCGGCGTGTTGAGCATGGTTGGCTTCAACGCTTTGTGTGTAAGAAAAAACAATTATTACTTTTATATTGCCGCCGTTCTGCTTTGGGCAGCGGCAATGGCGGGCTTGCTGGTGCTTTTGAATTGCACCAATATTTTTGAGCTGGCTTTTGGCGAAATATTGTTGTCGCCGGATATGGGGTTGATTCCTTTGGCGTGGCGGGTGCCGGTGGTTTATACCGGGGTGGCGGCGTTTGCGCTTTCGCTTTACTGTTTGTTCCAACTCTGGGCGAAAGCTGACGGTAAAACTTTTCATGAAGTGTGGGGCGTTGGTTGTATGGTATTGGTATTTTTGCTGGTGTTGTGTTATTTGACTTGCACCGCTTTTGCTCTTTACGAAGAAAAACAGAGCGAAAAATTTATGCTCGCTCTGGAAAACAACTTCCGGAAAAAGATTTCTGCCGAAGCACTTGCCGCCGATTACTTCCGCAACCGGAAAGTCGATCAGAAGTTCCACGACGATTTGCAGAAGGCTCTGGAAGAGTTTTCCGGCAAAGATGAAGATTTTATGCAAATAGAAACCGATTATAAGATCCTTGAAATCCCCAAGGTGTATCAGGAGCGTTTTTTCGGTGTCGAAGCCGAAAAACTGGGTAAATTCTTTGATAACCCCATCCCCGCACCTGTCCGGGAATATTCTCAAGGCAATTTGTGGTCTATCACGCTGCCGGATTTAAGTAAAATGCGAAATGCCGCCAGAATTTTCACCTGGCAGATGCGGCTGGCAAGCGAGATGAAAGATCACGACAAAGCTATGCAGGCGTGGCAGCGTTCCGGTAGAATAACCGAGTATCTGGAACAGGAAAAAAGCCTGATCGGTTCGCTGGTGATGATCGCCGTGGAAAATATCCGGCTTGAAGGGCTTGAATATATGTTTGCAGCAAATATTTTAAGCGATCAGGAGTTGACGCTTATTCAGCAATATTTGCAGAGATCCGCAGCAAAAATGCCGACTGTCAACCGCAACGCTCTTTATTTTGAAGCTGTATTCGGCAGTGATATACTTATTGGCATGGCCAAAGGCACAGTCAAACATAATGGCAAGCGTATGCACGAAGGCGTGGCAAGCTACCGCTTTCTGGTGCCGGGGTTGTGGTATCTGGGGATGAAAAACTATTCGTCGCTTTTGAAATTTTATAACAACGAAAATCTCTGTAAAGTCGAAGAAAAAGTAAAACTAAACTCCTACAACATTTTAGCTTGTATGCTGGTACCCTCTTTGAATACCGGCGGTGAACGAATGCATATGTTGGAAATGCGTTATAAAGCATTTTACGCTTTGCTGGAAGCAATAAAAATCAAACGCACCACCGGTAAATACCCCGCAACCTTGCCCGTAAAAACAACCGATTATTTCAGCGGTAACCCGTTGCATTATAAAGCCGGAGCGTTTGAAGTAAAAAAGGTCAAACTTGTGGAACGCAAAAAGCCGTCTGAAGACGATGGATTTTATAGCGATCGCAAATACGAAACCGATTACACTTATAAAGCCCCTCCCGTGCAAGGCATCGCCGTTTGGAGCGTAGGGCGAAACAAAGTCAACGACAACGGCAGTGATGTTTATAGGGGTGACCGCCGCTGCGACGACATCCGGGCACTGCTGGTTTTGCCGTTATGAAATACCATAATACAGTTCCGGGCAAATTCATTGTCCGGCGCAACCGTTTTGTTGCCGAAGTGGAAATCGCCGGCAAAACCGAAGTTGTGCATGTAAAAAATACCGGGCGCTGCAAGGAGTTGCTCATTCCGGGGGTGGAAGTCTATCTGGAAAAATCCCTTGCCCCCGCCCGGAAAACCCGATACGACCTGATCGCCGTAAAAAAACTCCGCCCGGGCAAAGCGGCTCTTCTGATCAATATGGATTCGCAGATCCCCAATGCCGCGGCGCTGGAGTGGCTGCCCAAGTCCGGATTATTTTCCCCCGACGCGGTATTCAAACGGGAGATGACTTTCGGAAATTCGCGCTTTGATATTTTTGTGGAAGATCACGCCCGGAAAGTTTTTATAGAAGTCAAAGGCGTAACTCTGGAACATAACGGTGTTGCCATGTTCCCCGATGCCCCTACATTGCGGGGGGTAAAACATTTGCACGAACTTGCCGACGCGGTAAAAGCCGGGTACGAAGCCTGTATTTTGTTCGTTATCCAAATGCAGGAGATCCACACCTTTGCCCCTCACGACCAGATGCACAAAGAGTTTGGCGACGCCTTGCGCCAAGCCGCCGGTGCCGGAGTAAAGCTTCTTGCCATGGATTGCCGGATCGAACCGGACAGTATCGAGCTCCGTCAGCCGGTAAAAATACGATTATAACAGTTTGAGCAATGCCGCGCTGCCGGGGCGCTCGATGGATATCCTGCCATCGCCGGCAAGCTGTACGCGGCTTGTGGAGTAAAGCACTTCGGCGGATTTGAATTCACCCAGCTCCAGCAAGGCGCTTCCGGCGGCAGCCTTTTCGCGGAAAACCAATAAATGACCGCTGTCGGCATACAACCCCGTAATGCTCCTGCCGTCAGGACGGCTGCCCACCGGTTTGATGATGCTGTCGCGCCAGCTGCGGCGGTATTTTTTCTGCAAACTCATGATCTCGGCAAGCACCTGACGCCGTTCCGGACGCAGCTGCGAAGGAGCAAGCCACAAAAGCGGACTGGCAAAAAGCGGTATCATTGCCCAATAAGCAAAGTCATAGTCTGTGGGCAGTTCCAGCGAACGATTGATATATGCATCTTTATTTATATTGTCCGGATCGGGTACTTCGATCTGCAAATTCTGTATCCGGCAGAAGCGGGCAAGGTTCCAGAGATTATCCAGCGTATTGCCCGGGTGGTACGGGTGCGATACCCAGGGGTGGCAGCAGTAGCGGTTTTCCAGAAAAATCAAACCGTATTCGGCAAATTTGAACAAACCGCCCCGGGTGCCGTTGGTTACATCCAAATTCACACTCACCGCTCCGCCGGACTCTTTATACAAAGTTTTCAGCAAATTGCCGAAGTTTTCTTCGGCGGTGTAACTGGAGAAAATCACCCCGTCAAGTTTAAAGCTCTCAAAGTTGTTTTTACGCCAATGCTCCAGCAATATATCGCAGCTTTCGCGCCAGTCGCAGTACGCCTGATTGACCGACGGGGCAAACCACATGGAAAGCTTTATATCGTTGGCTCTTGCCAACTCTTCAAGGGGCGTAAACCCGTCGGGCAGCAAATCTTTGCGATATTGCCAGTACGCCCGGTCAAGTTTGCGGTTATGTACCGCCATATCCGCCAGACCGCCATGCTGATAGCCGTCGTCGATCTGATAGACATCGGCGCCCAACTGACTGGCAGAACAAATCTCATCTTTCAGAAAATCTTCATTCAAAAGCTTGGGGAAACAGCCGCACCCCCACGGATTTACCGTAATAGTGCCGTAAACTCCGGCGGCGGCAGTCTGACGGCAGCGCAAATACTCTTTGATCAGCTTGCTTGCATCGCCATCGGCAGCTGTCCCGCAGACGATACGGTTGCTTTTCAGCACTCTGCCGGGAGTTATATCATCGGGCACGATGCCGCTGCCCATGCTGGAAAACAGCCCATCTTTTACCAGAAAATCCCCCGGTTCATTGCCCCGGCGCTCCATACTGGGCGGAGCTTCCTGCAAATAGAAAAATTGGATATTTCCGGAGTTTTGAGCGATCAATATATTGCCGTAGATCTCCTGATCCGGCACGATATCATGCAGCAGCACGGGTTCATCAAAGTAGTCGGTGCGCATTTGGCACTCCACCGAATACAACGCCCGGAAATCCGGCATAAACAAACTGTCGGGTATGGTCAACGCCCCATTGTATTTGCCGGGGGCGAGAAAAGTTCTGCTGCGCTGCCGTTCGTGCCAATACAACATGGGCAGTACTGACGAGCAAATTTCGCATTCAACAGCCATGACCGGCAAATCAGGATAGACTGTGTAGCTTATTTTTATTGCCAGATCCCGCGCAGCTTCTCTGCCGGCAATGGTGAACTTTGCTCCTTCGCCATCCGGCAGCGCAAGCAGTTCAAAACTGCCATTCTCCACCTGGTAAGAGCATCGGACTGCTTTATTGCCCGGCTCCGGAAAACCTGCCAGACGGAAGTCAAAACCGGGGTTTTCTCCGGCAATAAGCCTGTCGCCGATTTTCATAAACCGGGTTTTGGGCATCCCCTGCGACCAATCGATGGAGCGGGTAAAAGCGCTGTTGCCCAATTCAAGGCAAGCGCCATCCCAATAAAAAAAGATATCTTTGTGCGTATATTTATCCATAAACAAACCTGTTTTGCAGCGCCTGATACAAACTTCTGCTTTCGATTACTTCTTTACCTTTTGACGACTTTTGAGGAGTTTTGAAATTACCTCCCTATAATATAACATATTCCGGGCACAAAAGCAATATTTTTGATTCAAAACCCGCCCTTATTGGAGT
>JAFVQX010000185.1 GCA_017504585.1 Lentisphaeria bacterium | reverse complement strand
GCGCTACATTGTAGAGTCTTAAAGTATTGGTCATATAAAAACCTTTGTTTTTTTGAGGTGATTTCAAAACTTCTCAAAAGTCGTCAAAGGCGCACCCTTCGCCCGGTATAAGGAGTATTGTCGGCGGTTACCTTTCCACCGTCGCATAAAGCTGTGGTGAACAAGTCAGGCAGCCACCTCAAACTACCTTATCCTGTGCTGTGGTTTTGCTCTTTGCCTTTGTTTTGAATGACCTTTGAAATTACCTCTTTTTTGCAAAAATAAAAAAGCTCCGGCTTTACCGATTTTTATCAGTTTCCCGGAGCTTGCATATCTTACCTGTTATGTTTCATTCAACGATCAGGAGGCTGTTCAGCGTCCCCAAATCGTTGGGCGCAAAGTTTGGATTGTTGGTATCTACACACCATACACCGTCGATTACAAATTTGTATTCGTAATTACCCGGTTTCAACAGCAATGTGCAGCGGTAAACCCCATCACCGTTTTTATCGAGCATCGGCTTGGCAGTGGGATCCCAATCGTTGAAGTTACCGGCAACACTTACGTTTTTGCCGGGCCCCAGATCAGCGGTCAGAACAACCCTTCTGCGCTTGACAGCAGTTGCTTCGGCAACTTTTTTTACAGCCATTGTGCAAATCCTTTGTCTTTTTCCGGCAATGGTTGATTACCGGCGGTATTATTTTTTCTTCAATTCTTTCAGAATTAATATACCATAAATTCGTATTTTTTCAAATATTATTCAACTTTTTTACAGACAAAGGATTTTGCTGTTTGTTCTTTTATTTACATGCTTTCGGGTACTTTTATGGTCATTGTTGCCAAACCGTCCACCAAAACCTTGCGGGTCTGTTCCGCAAGACGGGCGCGCGCCTGACCCAATTCGGCATTTTCGGCAGCCAGAATGGGGCATTCGCGGTAGAACCGGTTGAAGCTCTTTGCCACGTTCAGAAGATATTCCGCCAGCCCCGAAGCATCCCGCCGTGCCGCTGCCTGTTGGACAGCGTTGGGGTAAAAGCTCAAATCCAACGCCAGGAGTTTTTCTTCTTTGCTGTTCAAAAGCTCCCAGTTTACATCGCCTGTGATATTGAATCCGCGTTCAGCGGCTTTTCTGCCGATGGAGGCAATGCGGGCGCAAGCGTACTGCACATAGGGGCCCGTGTCGCCTTCAAAGCGGATCGACGCATTGGGGTCGAACATGATCGTGGTTTTGGCATTGAACTTCAGGAGCATGAACTTGAGTGCCCCCAAACCGATGATCTCGGCTCTTTCCCGCAAGAGGGCATCATCCGTGGAGTTGTTGTCCCGTTCCTTGCATGCCGCGTAGGCCAGATTTGCCATTTCGTCGCACAAATCGTCGGCATCCACCACTGTACCTTCGCGGCTCTTCATTCTGCCGCTGGGCAGATTGACCATGCCGTATGCCAGATGCGAAAGGTTGTTTGCCCATTCAAAGCCGAGGCTTTTGAGAATGGCAAAGAGCATCTGAAAGTGTAAATTCTGTTCATCGCCCACCACCCAGATCTGTTCTTCGGGTTGGTAGTCGCTGTATTTTTTGACCGTGGTGCCGATATCCTGGGTGATATATACGCTCGTGCCGTCAGACCGCAGCACCACTTTTTTGCCCATCTTGCCCAGATCAGCAATAGTTGCGCCATCTTCCCGTTTGGTAAAGACGCCCCGGGCAAGACCGTCAGCGATCAGGTCTTTGCCCAGAAGATAGGTTTTGCTTTCCAGATAGGTGTGTTCAAATTCAATCCCCAGACGCTTGTAGGTTTCGTCGAAGCCGGCAAGCACCCACGAATTCATCTTCTGCCACAAAGCCCGGACTTCCGGATCGTTGGCTTCCCACTTGCGGAGCATTTCCTGGGCAGCGGCACCGATTTCGGTTTCCAGAAAGAGTGCATCGTCATCTTTATCCGCCAGATCCGGGCGGGTTGCGCGCAGTTCCTTGATCTGTTCCGAAAGGGCATTGGCATATTTTACATAAAAGTTGCCAACCAGATGGTCGCCCTTGATGCCGGAACTTTCGGGGGTGATCCCTTCGCCGAACCGCTGGTATGCCAGCATGGATTTGCAAATATGTATACCCCGGTCATTTACCAGATTGATGGGTATCACATCGTGTCCAACCCGGGCAAGCATACTGGCAGTCGCCTGACCGATAGTATTGTTGCGTACATGCCCGAGATGCTGGGGCTTGTTGGTGTTGGGGGCAGAAAATTCGATCAAGACGCGCTTGCGTTCATTTTCGGGCAGCAGCACATCTGCCAGCAATTTGTCTATATCCTGCACGGTATCGCGGTAAAGTGCGGCGGGTTTCAGCGTTATATTGATAAACGCCTTGACTGTATCGACTTTTTCCACATCATCATGAGCTTGCAGAAATTCTGCCGCTGCCGCTGCGATCTTATCAGGAGCCTGGCCGAAAACTCTGGCAAAGCGGAACGCATTGATCGTCAGTTCGCCATCCATAGTTTCGGGGCATTTCTCCGGCACTATGTGCCATGCAGTATCGGCTTTGCCGGGAAATTGCTGTTTAAGATGATCTTCCAGATCAAATATGAACTTATAATTGGACATTTGTTTTTCCTTGTTTTATATGATTTATGCCAGATAACTTTTCAAAACAGTAGCGCTGCTGTTTTGCGGCTCTACCATGTAATTGCCGGTCACTGCCGGGATCAGAGCGCTTTCGCCGAAGTTCAGCGTTACAGAGGGCTTGTTTTCTGCCGAAATTTTTATACTGCCTTTCATTACGCTCAAAAGGTGGAAACTCCCCGCCAGTTTGCCGGTATTATCCGGGTGTTTTTCCACCAGTCGCAGACAGTCCACCTTAAAGCAATGGCGATCCACCAGATTGAATTTGCGGTT
>JAFVQX010000010.1 GCA_017504585.1 Lentisphaeria bacterium | reverse complement strand
TGTAGTATGGGCGACCGGGCGATGCCCGGCATGCGGACTCGCTACGCTTGCCGCACGTCAGAATACGTTATGGTAGACCGGCGGCGTTGCCGCCGCCGCTTGCTTCGCTCGCGGCGTGGCGGTCGCTTCGCTCCGCTTCTTGCGCTCGGGCGAGTTTCACTCGCCCTTGCTTGACGGTAGTGTAGACCCCCGACTGGTGTCGGGCACGCCTTGCTTCGCTCGGCGTGGCGGTTGCTTTGCTCCCGCCGGTACGCTCGGGCGGTTTTTCCGCCCATTGCTTGATTGAGAACATTGCGCCATTCCGCATCGTTTGTGTCCGTTTTGGTCAGTTTTCGTCAGTTTTTACCTGCTTGCTGCATGGCGGGGCGGATTTTGGGTGTTTTTTTGTAAAAAAATCCTTATTTTATCTTAAAAACTATGTTTTTAATTTGAGAAAATCTGCTTGAGGGTGTATATTGACTCTATGTATAATTTAAATAACATAAGGGCAACTTTTTAAAGTTTCAATGGTGAACGCATGAGTGAACTTGAACATCACGATTTTCCCATCAATATCGAAGACATCATGCATACTGCCTATTTGCAGTATTCTTTGAGTGTCAACGTTGGTCGCGCCATCCCCGATGTGCGCGATGGTCTTAAACCCGTAAACCGCCGTATCCTTTATGCCATGAAAAAACTTGGTCTGACCAAGTCCCACGGCTACACCAAGAGCGCCAAAGTGGTCGGGGAAGTCATCGGTAACTATCACCCCCACGGCGACAGCTCCGTTTACGACGCCATGGTGCGTCTGGCACAGCCCTTCTCGCTGCGTATGCCTATGGTCGATGGTCACGGTAACTTCGGGAGCATCGACGGCGACCCCGCCGCTGCCTACCGGTACACCGAGTGCCGTCTGGAACGCCTCGCCGAAGAAATGCTCGTGGATCTGGAAAAAGATACTGTGGATATGATGCCCACCTTTGACGAATCCAATGTGGAACCCACTGTATTGCCTGCCCGTTTCCCCCAGCTGCTCATCAACGGCACCACCGGTATCGGTGTGGGGATGGCTACGAGTATTCCCACGCACAATCTTGCGGAAGTCATCAACGCCACCGTGGCTTTGCTGGATAACCCCAAGGCTTCTATCGAAGAACTCATGCGGCATCTGCCCGGCCCGGACTTCCCCACCGGTGCGATTATCCGGGGCATTTCTTCCATCCGTCAGTTCTATCAGACCGGCCGCGGTTCTATCAAAATGCGTGCCCGTGCCGAGATCATCGAAGAAAACGGCAAAGAACAGATCCTTATTACCGAAATACCCTACGCCGTCAACAAGGCTACTTTGGTGGAAAGCATGGCCAATCTGGTGCGCGACAAAAAGGTGCAGGGCATTACCGGTCTGCGCGACGAATCCAGCATGAAAGCCGGTGTCCGTATCGTTATCGACATCAAGCGCGGCGTAATGGCAAGCGTGATCTTGAATCAGCTTTTTGCCCACACCCAGCTGGAAACCACTTTCCCCTGCACCATGCTGGTGGTCGATCACAACCGCCCGCGGGTAATGAACCTTGCACAGGTATTGCAGGCTTATCTGGATCACCGCATGGAAGTACTTATCCGCAAAACCAAGTTTGATCTGGGCAAAGCTCAAGCCCGCGCTCATCTGGTGGAAGGCTTCCTCAAGGCTCTGGACATCATCGACGAAGTGGTCAATACCATCCGCGAAAGCAAGACCAAGCCGGATGCCAACGAGGCTTTGCAGAGCAAGTTCGGCTTCTCCGAACTGCAGGCTTCGGCGATTTTGGAAATGCGTCTGCATCAGCTCACCGGTCTTGCCCGGGAAGAGCTGGATGCCGAATATGCCGAACTCTGTGCCAATATCAAATACTACAACGAACTGCTTGCCAGCCGCGAAATGCGTTTGGGCGTGATCCGCGCCGACTTGCTGGAAGTGCGCGATAAATACGCCGATCCCCGCCGCACCGAGATCACCACCGCTGACGGCGATCTGAATATTGCCGATTTGATCGAACGCCACAGCTGCGTTATCACTGTTTCCAACACCGGTTACATCAAGCGGGTTCCGGCGGCGACCTATCAGACCCAGCACCGGGGCGGCAAGGGCATTATTGCCATGAAGACCAAAGAAGAAGACTATGTGGAACACCTCTTTAATGCCGACAGCCACGATTTGATCTTCTTCTTTACCGACCGCGGGTTCATGTACTGGCTGAATGTGTACGAGATCCCCGAAGCTTCCCGCAGTTCCAACGGCAAAGCCATTGTGAACATGATCAAGATCGAACCGGGCGAAAAGATCCGCGCCATGCTGACGGTCAAGCCCGAAGAGTTGAGCGAAGAAGGCAAATTCATGCTCATGTGTACCCGTCGCGGCTTTATCAAAAAGATGCCGCTGGAGCTCTTTAAAAATCTCCGCCGGGTCGGTCTGCGTGCATTGGTCATCGAAGAAGACGACGACCTTATCAGTGCTTCGATTTGCGAAAATGGCAACGAAGTATTGCTTTCCACCGCCAACGGTATGGCTTGCCGCTTTACCTTGAGCGATGAAGAACTCCGGCCCATGGGCAGAACCGCCCGCGGGGTGACTGGTATGCGTTTCAAGATCGAAGGCGACTATCTGGTGGCAATGACCGTTGTGCGCGAAAAACTTGATGACGAAGAAGTTCTGGAAGATGATGCCGAAGTCGTGGAAGCCGATTCTGCCGATGATGGCGAAATCATCGAAAACGCTGCCGGCCCGCAAGTGCTGGTGGTTTCCGACGGCGGTATGGGTAAACGCTCGCTGGTTGCCACATATCGCAAGACCCGTCGCGGCGCCAAGGGTGTGGTCAGCATCAAGCTGCGGGAAAATGAAAAGGTGGTCAACACCATCCAGATCCAGGATGGCGATGAACTTTTGATCACCACCGAACGCGGTCAGCTTACCCGCATACCCCTCGATGAAATCCGCACCGTGGGCCGTGCCAGCAAGGGGGTAAAGATCATGAACCTCAATGATGGCGACCGTATCACCGGCGCGGTGACTCTGATCGAAGTCAAAGGCGAAGAAAAGGCTGAAGAAGCGGAAGTGACGGATGGTATTTCTGCTGAAAACAGCTCAAATGATGGAAATGTGACGGAAGGTTCCGCTGAAGTGACGGATACTTCTGATGATAACTCCGAAGCCTGATAAAATGGCAGAGCAGGGCGTTTTTTCGTGGGCGGAGCTGTTGCTGCGCCGACAGGGGAAACGCCCGCTTATTGCCGGGATAGTCAATGCCACACCGGACAGTTTTTCGGACGGCAAAGGCCGGATCGACCCTGCTGAACGGATCAATTTTGCGTTGCAGCTCCTTACCGAAGGAGCCGACATAATTGATTTGGGTGCTGAATCCACCCGCCCCGGTGCGGCAGAGGTGCCGCCCGATGAAGAATGGGCGCGGCTGGAAAAAGTTCTGGAGGGAATACTGAAAGCTGCCCCCCATGCGATCATAAGTATAGATACCCGCCACGCCGCCACTGCGGAAAAAGCTTTGCAAACGGGGGCAAAAATCGTCAACGATGTCAGCGGTCTGGAGTTCGATCCTGCCATGGCTGAAGTGATCGCCCGTTACCGCGCCGGAAGCATATTGACCCACTCTGCGGGGATACCCGAAGTCATGCAGCAGACGGGGACTGTTATAGCGTGTAATACGCTGGAAGTTGTGAAAAACGGTTTGCGTAACATCTTGCAGAATGCATATTTGCAAAAAATCACCCCGCAGCAGATAATGTTGGATGCAGGTATCGGTTTCGGCAAAAGCCGCGCCGGTAATTACGAATTGCTGCATAATGCCGGGAGTTTGGAAAAACTCTTTGCGTTGCCTTTCTGCTGGGGGGTATCGCGGAAGAGTCTTCTGAAAAGCGATCCTGATACTATGGCAAAACGCATAGCCGGTTCGCTGGCGCTGGCAGTAAAGCTTGCGGAACAGGGTGTATCGCTTTTGCGGGTGCATGATGTGGCAATGACCATTGCGGCGCTGGATGCCGCTGCCGGAATGGAGTGCCAGTTATGAACATTTTTGCCCGGGCAAAAGCTGAACACCTTAAGTTGGGCAGACGGGGTGAAGATCTGGCGGTCAAGCTTTTCCGCCGCCGTAACTGCGTAATCTTGTGGCGCAACTGGCGCAATAATCTGCTGCATGACGGCATCGGCGAACTGGATATTGTTTTGATGGATGGTGAAACGCTGGTATTTGCCGAAGTCAAGACCCGGCGCAAACTGGATAACTATCTGCCGGGAGCTAATTTGAGTATCAGTCAGAAAAAACGTATCCAGCGTGGGGCAAGGGCATACTGCCGGCAATTCAATGTGGGCAGCGACGTGGCAAAGCGTTTTGATCTGGTAGAAATCATCCATGATGGGAAACGGATGCGCAACATAGCTTTGCACGAAAATTACATGCCATTTTTTCAAGGTGAATTCTTGACGCAGCCGTATATGGTTTGTTTATTTAAAATAAGGCGGCATTTACGCCCTTGTATGGGGAGTGCCGCATGAGTCATTATCCGGGGCAACAGGTGAATCCAGTGCAAATCTGGAGCTGTCGTGCAACCGTGAGCTGTTG
>JAFVQX010000184.1 GCA_017504585.1 Lentisphaeria bacterium | reverse complement strand
CCTCGGGCAGGGCATTGCAAAACTCGACCTTGCCTCACGCTGTATCCACCGGCGGCTCGCTATAGTTTGGGCGTTTTTGACAAATCATAGCTTGTGTGATATATTTACAATCGTAAATGATATAATTTAACACTTCAGTTTTACAAAATTTGAGACATTACCAATTATTTATCTAATTTCAATTTATCCAACGCATCCCAGGGCGAAGGCTCATCGCTGTTGGGGGCTTCAAAGTCATCATCTTCTGTAACGCAATCGCAATTTGTGGTGTTTTTGTTGGCACCGCAGACCGGGCAGAGCCCGGCACAATCGTCGGAACAAAGCAAGTTTGCTGGCAGATTGATAAGAAGTTCCGCCCGGATATCTTCAGTAATATCCACGATCTCTTCGCTGTCTGTTTCCACAAAAAGCTGCAATTCGCCGGTACTCAACGTTACTTCCGACGGCTGCAGACAGCGCCCGCAGGCACCGTTCAGAATGGTTTCGGCGTGTCCGGTGACCAGCGCTCCGTCGGAAACCTTGCGCACCACCAGATCGTAAGTTATGGGCGCCCCGGCATTGAAAATCAAATCATCTTCCAGTTCAAGGAGTGCCGCCGGTTCGCTGCCTTGCAGCGGTATATCCTGTTTTTCCAGCAAACTTACCGAAAAAGTAATCATTTTTTCATCTCCTTGAGTTTGGCCGCGATCCGCTCTGCCACCGGCGCGGGAACGTATTTGCTGTAATCCGCCCCCAGATTTGCCACCTCTTTGACCAGACGGCTGCTGACAAAGGAGTTGTTAGTGGTGGGCATCATAAAAATAGTTTCGCAATCATCCCGCAGACTGCGGTTCATCAACGCCATCTGCAGCTCGTATTCAAAGTCCGAAAAAGCCCGCAAGCCCCGCAATATGGCGTTGGCCTGATACTTTTCCACCGCATCGACCATCAGTCCGCAGACCGGTACCGCACGCACGTTGGCGTATGCCGTACAGCACGCTTCGATCATTTCCACGCGTTCTTCGATGGTAAACATGGGGTGTTTTTCGCTGTTGATGGCGACCGCCACGATCACCCGGTCAAAGAGCTTGCTGGCGCGGGCGATCAAGTCCAAATGCCCGTTGGTCAACGGGTCAAAACTCCCCGGATAAAGTACATTGCGCATTGTTCAACCTCGTATATGAACCTTTTTTACAGGAAAAAATATCCTTAAACTTGCAAAAATCGTTAAAACATAATATATTGGTAATGTCCCAAATCTTGTGGAACTGAAGTGTTGATTTATTATCATTTATGAACATAAATCATACCATACAAGCTATGATTTGTCAGAAACGCCAAAAATATAGCTTGCCTCCGGTGGATACAGCGTGCGGCAATGTCGGGTTTTGCAATGCCCTGCCCGCGGGAGTGTACTTTTGTACTCGACCAAGGTGCAGGGTTGCGGCAAGGCGCGAGATTGCCCGCGATGTGCCACCGTACTTTGATTTTTCACCAAATTCAGGACAATAATAATATATTTCAATTTAAGTATGATTGCAAATTTTGGAGTTATTTATATTGAACAGTACTGAATTTTTTTCCCGCCGCTCCGGTATGACTCTTGCCGGAGTGGCGGCTAAATGCCATAAACCGCTGGCACTGGCGATCGGGGTCTTTGATGGTGTGCATCTGGGGCATAAGAAGCTGCTTGCAGAAGTTGCTGCCATGGCACAGGAACTTGATGCCGTGCCGGTGGCGCTCACTTTTGACCCCCATCCCCGGGCGGTATTGCAGCCGGCACGTCCGCCGGTCTTGCTGGTGGATCTGCCGGAACGTATCCGGCTTTTGCAGAATGCCGGGATGGCCATGACGGCAGTAGTGGACTTTACCGGCAGTTTTGCCGCGACTCTCCCGGAAGAATTTCTGGAGCTTTTGCTTGAACAAGTGCCCCGGCTCGCCGCCGTGGGCGTGGGCAGCAACTGGCGTTTCGGCAAAAACGGTGCGGGCAATGTGGAGCTGCTGAAAAAGTACGCTGCCCAACGCAATTTCAAGCTGGCGGCAGTGGATGAGCTGGTGATGGATGACGAAGTGGTTTCTGCCAGCCGTATCCGCCGTTTGATCGCCGGAGGCAAACTCGATGAAGCCGAAAAACTGCTGGGCTACCGCTATATGCTCTCCGGCAAAGTCAGCAACGGTTACGGCATAGCCGGTACGCATTTGGATTGCCCCACAGCTAATATTGAACCAGCTGCCGGAGTGCTGCCGCCGGACGGAGTGTATTCCGGGATCGTGGAAGTGGATAAAGTCCGTTACGGTGCGGCAGTAAATATTGGTGTGGCACCTACTTACGGCAGAGCTGCCGACAGCCGGCGGCGCATCGAGGCGCATCTGCTGGATTTTTCCGGCAATCTTTACGGCAGAAATGTGCACTTGATTTTAGGTGAATATTTGCGCAGCGAACAGTGTTTCGCCAGCGAAGAGGCGTTGAAAAAACAGATTTTCAAAGATGTGGAACAAATCCGTAACTGGGTGAAAAATAAGTGAAGACAGAGGTTTTTATGAGCAATGTAACTTACAGCGTTGCGGCTCTTGCCGCCGCTTTGAATGTACCACGCACCACGGTCAACGACTGGCTGACCCGGTACGATAGTTTTGTGGAAGCTGTATCCGTGGGCAAACGCAAAGTCTATTCCGAGCGCACCCTTGCGGTTTTGCAGGAGGTCGCCCGCTTGCGGGATCAGGGCAAAACCGGTGCCGAGATCGAAACAGCGTTGGAGCAGAGTTTGGGCATAACGCCCGAAATCGCTCCTGAAAAGACGGAAGTTGTTGAACCGGCCGCCGAAGATCCGGCTCCTGCCGGAGAGAAAGCCGATGCTCCTGCTGAAGAAAATTCCGCCAGCCAGCTCCCGGCAGTTAAGAAGTTTGAAGAAAACGCCATGGAGCTTGCCGCTTTTATTGCCGAACTGCGTAAAGAGCAAGTGGCAAACAAAAAACGCTCCCGCTTGACTGCCTTTATGCTTTTGCTGGTTATCATCGTACTGATCGCAGCGTTGGGTGCGGCAGTTAAAGCCGTGAGAATGCAGTTTGCCCAGCGGCAGCTGGAAGCAGTGCGAATGCAGCAGACTCTGGAAAAACTCAACAAAGATTTTTCTGCCGAACTCAAAGCCCAGGAAAAGCTCCGTTTGCAGGAACGCCTGGCCGCCGAAAAGAGTGCTTCTTTGCTGAAAAATGAGTTGGTGAAATTGCAGCAAGCCAGTGCTGACGAGGTCAAACGCCTCTCCCGACAGCTTGCCGCCGACCGCAAAGCCATGCAAAAAGAGCTGCTCAAGCAGGAAAAAGCTCTGAAAAATAAAAGCGAAGCCGAACGGAAAGTCCTGCTGGAAAAAATGGCAAAAGATTCCGCTGCCGCCCAAGCCCAGCTCAACGCCTTGAAAGACGAGCTTGCCGCTGCCGGAAAAACTTTGCAGGAACTCAATAAAAAGCTGGAAGAAAATACCGTTCAAGCCGTTGTGCCGGTTACTCCCGAACCTGCCGCCGATGCGGTAACGCAAGCCACGCCCCAAGCCTCCGGAGATAAAAAATGATCATTCTGGGGCTGGATCCGGCGATCCGCACCACCGGCTACGGCGTGGTGGAAATGCTCCCCGGCAAGCGGGCAAAAATCCTGGATTGCGGGGTGATCAAAAACACTCCGCAAATGCCTCACAGCGAGTGCGTCCGACGGCTTGCCGGCGGCGTGCGGGAGCTGATAAGTTCTTTCAAGCCCGATTGTGCCAGCATGGAAAGCCCCTTTGTAGGCGATAACGCCAAAACCGCCATCATTTTAGGTATGGCAAGAGGGGCGATATTGACTGCCCTTGCCGAAAACAGCATCATTACTTACGCCTACGCTCCAATCGTGGCAAAGCGTGCCGTTACCGGCTTGAGCCACGCCCGCAAAGAGCAAGTGGCGTTGATGATGGCAAACGAGTTTTCCATAGCCGTAAGCGATATACCCGACGACGCCACCGACGCCCTGGCTCTGGCAGTCTGCCACGGGCAGAAAGCTTTGCAGTGTCAGATCGATCTGCTGGGCAAACCCCTCTGAAAATACGTTCCCCGGCAAGCCATTTCCGCCGGACGTAAGCTCAAACCGGACTGATTTACGCTTAAATACTATATATTGTGTTGCCTCTCAAGCTCAAACACATTCTGTTGTTGTATTGTTTTGAGCTTGAGGGGATTTTTTTCTTAAAAAAGTTACCTTTGGCGATTGCAATATATCCGATGTGGGATTATATTAAAGGCAACAAGATATTGTGTGCAGGTAAAAATTTTCCACCAATATATTGTGGTAATTTGCGTAACAAGGTAATATTCAATGCGTTTCGGCTTACAAAAGCTTACTTTGCTGGATTTTCCGGGCAAAGCTGCGTGTACGGTGTTCAATGCCGGATGCAATTTTGCCTGTCCATTTTGCCACAATGGTTCGCTGGTGCGGTGCGACAGTACGCTGCCTTACAGCATGGATGATGTGGTGAGTTTTTTCAAAAAGCGCATCAGGATCCTGGATGGAGTTTGCTTTACCGGCGGCGAACCGCTGTTGTTTGCGGAAACTCTGGAGCTGGCCAAGATCGCCAAAGAGCTGGGTTTTCTGGTCAAGCTGGATACCAACGGGTCCTTTCCGGAGCGGCTCAAAGCGGCGGTGGCAGATAAACTCGTGGACTATGTGGCAATGGATATAAAAAGTTCGCAAGCCAATTACCGGGAAGTCTGCGGCAGAGATTGCGTTGACAAGGTTTGCGAAAGTGTGGAGTTTCTGAAAAGTTGCGCCGTTGAATTCGAGTTCCGCACCACAGTGACCGGCAATCTGCATACGGTGGAGGATTTTTCCGCCATCGGCAAGTGGATCGCCCCGGTGGAGCGGTATTTTCTGCAGCCCTTCGCCGACTCCGGCGATGTGCTGGATGGGGCAAATGCGGGCATGTTTGCGGTGTCAGACAATATGCTCCATGCGTGTCTGGAAGCGGCAAAAGAGTTTGTGCCCAATGCCGCTGTCCGGGGCAGATAACAGGAATTTTTTTTGTTTTAAACAATATAAAATCTTAAAAAGATCAAAAAGGAAGGTAGAGGGAAATGTATCAGGTACAAAAGCGTAACGGCAAGAACATCGATTTTGACTTGTCGAAGATCTCCAACGCTATCAAGATGGCGTTTGAAGCACAGGAAAAACAGTTCAACCAGTCGATCATCGACTTTATCGCCCTGAAGGTAACGGCGGATTTTGAGCCGAAAATCAAAGAAGGTCTGGTGTCGGTGGAAGATATTCAGGACAGCGTGGAATCGGTTCTGGTGCAGGCCGGTTACGCCGATGTTGCCAAAGCCTACATCCTTTACCGCCGTCAGCGGGAAAAACTGCGCAACACCGAATCCACCATTCTGGACTTCAAAAAAACCGTGGACGATTATGTGAAAGTCAACGACTGGCGCGTTAAGGAAAACTCCACAGTCACCTACTCGGTGGGGGGCTTGATCCTTTCCAACTCCGGCGCCATCACTGCCAACTACTGGCTGTCGGAAATCTACGATGACGAGATCGGCAACGCCCACCGCAACGCCGATATCCATCTGCACGACCTCTCCATGCTGACCGGCTACTGCGCCGGATGGTCGCTCAAACAGCTTATTCAGGAAGGTCTGGGCGGCGTACCGGGCAAGATCACCAGCGCCCCGGCTTCGCACCTTGCAACCTTGTGCAATCAGATGGTCAACTTCCTCGGCATCATGCAGAACGAATGGGCAGGCGCCCAGGCTTTCAGCAGCTTCGATACTTACCTTGCACCTTTTGTCAAGGTGGATAATCTGGATTACAGCCAGGTCAAAAAATGCATCGAATCCTTTATTTTCGGCGTGAACACTCCCTCCCGCTGGGGTACGCAGGCACCTTTCAGCAACATCACGCTGGACTGGACAGTGCCCGCCGACCTTGCCGAACTGAACTGTATCGTAGGCGGCAAAGAGATGGATTTCAAGTACAAAGACTGCAAAAAAGAAATGGATATGGTCAACCGCGC
Organism: Lentisphaeria bacterium; assembly: GCA_017504585.1. GTDB lineage: Bacteria > Verrucomicrobiota > Lentisphaeria > Victivallales > Victivallaceae > SIG78. The sequence goes on along the minus strand of JAFVQX010000184.1, from coordinate 1,521 downwards.
CTTTATCGAAACCATGATCGAAGGCGACGCCCAGGGCCGCGGGTTCCAGTACCCGATACCCACTTACAGCATCACCGCTGACTTTGACTGGAGCGAAACTGAAAACAACAAGCTCCTTTTTGAAATGACCAGCAAGTACGGTACGCCCTACTTCTCCAACTACGTCAATAGCGATATGGAACCCAGCGACATCCGCAGTATGTGCTGCCGCTTGCGTCTGGACTTGCGCGAACTGCGCAAGAAGTCCGGCGGTTACTTCGGTTCCGGCGAAAGCACCGGTTCTATCGGTGTGGTGACCATCAACATGCCCCGCATAGCCTATCTGGCAGAAGATAAAGAAGATTTCTACGCCCGGCTTGACCACATGATGGATATTTCTGCGCGCAGCTTGAAGATCAAGCGCGGCGTTATCTCCAAACTGCTGGATGAAGGTCTGTACCCCTATACCCGCCGGTATCTGGGCAAGTTCAACAACCACTTTTCCACCATCGGTCTGGTGGGGATGAACGAAGTGGGTCTGAACGCCAAATGGCTGAAAAAAGACCTGACCCACAAAGAAACCCAGGAATTTGTCAAAGAAGTCCTGAACCACATGCGTGACCGCCTGTCGGATTATCAGGAACAGTATGGCGACCTTTACAATCTGGAAGCCACTCCGGCGGAATCCACCAGCTACCGTCTTGCCAAGCACGATAAAAACCGCTTTGGCGACATCGTCACGGCTTCCGGCGACTGCGGCACACCGTACTACACCAACAGTTCGCACCTGCCGGTAAGCTATACTGAAGACATCTTTGAAGCGTTGGATATTCAAGACGAATTGCAGACATTGTATACTTCCGGTACTGTATTCCACGCATTCCTCGGCGAAAAACTCCCGGATTGGAAAGCGGCGGCAAATCTGGTGCGCAAGATCGCCGAAAACTACCGGCTGCCCTACTACACCATGTCGCCGACCTATTCCATTTGCCAGAAGCACGGTTACATTGCCGGCGAAGCGTTCCAATGCCCCGACTGCGGCGGCAAGACCGAAGTTTACAGCCGTATCACCGGCTACTACCGCCCGGTGCAGAACTGGAACGACGGCAAAAGTCAGGAATATAAAGACCGCGTGGTCTACAACGCCAATATGGCGCTGAAAAAAGGTTTTGAGCTGCAGGCCGAAAAAGTCCCCGCCGAAGCCAAAACGCTGGTAAATCCAGACGCACCGGCAGCGGAAAAGTTGATCCTTTTCACCACCACCACCTGTCCCAACTGCCGCATGGCCAAGGATTTCCTTGATCAGGCAAGCAAAGAATACAGCGTAGTGGTATCCGATCAGGATAAGGAAACTGCCAAAAGCTACACCATCCGGCAGGCGCCCACGCTGGTAGTGGATCGGGGTGATGACTTTGAAAAGATCGTAGGCCTCTCCGAGATCCGCCGCTATCTGGAAAGCAAATAAGGCATTGTCCTTTTTCCAAAAACTTTAACCGGGATTACTTTTATTACATCGTAATAAAAGTAATCCCAATTTGTTTT
>JAFVQX010000183.1 GCA_017504585.1 Lentisphaeria bacterium | reverse complement strand
GCTTACAAGCACTGCTTTTGGGGAGAAAAGGAATTTTTGCACCCTTTTGTATGCAGTTTTTTTGCAAAAGTCGTTAGACGTATTCAAGTGTGCTGAATTTGAGCAGAGCGGATTACAGAAATATGAACAGCCGACCAAAGTTTTCTGCTTGATCGAGAATTTGGAAGAATTTTTCTCTGAAATAAAATCATCATCAAACTTGAAAAAGTTTTGTCATCGTGAGCGTAGAGATGTCATAAGTCAAATCTGTTTTACCTCCACCATTAGTAAGCTCAAATCCCCCCCTGTTTTATTACCCTTTATTACCAGCTTGAGTTTTCGATCTTCGATTTTTGTGTTATATCAAGCCCAATCAGTTCGTGAGTGGTGTAAACTATGGGGAAACGCAACGAAAACTCTGATTTGAAAAAAATCAAACTGGAACCCGGTACGGTTTATCAAACCGAAAAAGGCGGCAACTACTATTTCCACTAACAAATCAGAGGCGACCGCAAATGTGTCAGTTTAAAGACCCGCAACCTTGACGAAGCTGTCCGCAAAGCCAAAGAACTGGTGCCGATACATTTATCGACAACCAGTATCATGGTACAAAGTTAAGTGAAACCCCGCATGAGTTTTCTTGTGCTTATATGCAGTCGATTGAAAATCTTTTGTGGACTATGACTGAACGGCACTCCAAAGTATTGTTCGCAAGATTTGATCTTCGTTATCCTAAAGATCATAATGCAGATAACAGCAATAAAGATTTTTCATCAACTATGCAAGCCGCATGTCAGGAGTTCGGTCGTAAAGGTTATGATCCGCAGTATGTAATTAAGAAATTGATAATGTCCCCAATCTTGTGGAACTGAAGTGTTGATTTATTATCATTTATGAACATAAGTCATACCATACAAGCTATGATTTGTCAGAAACGCCAAAAATATAGCTTGCCTCCGGTGGATACAGCGTGCGGCAATGTCGGGTTTTGCAATGCCCTGCCCGCGGGATCCGGCTTCGTTTTACTACGCCGTAACAAGGTGTACCTTTCGATCCGCCTTCGCATAAAGCTACGGCGGACAAGCCAAGGTGCAGGGTTGCGGCAAGGCGCGAGATTGCCCGCGATGTGCCACCGTACTTTGATTTTTCACCAAATTCAGGACAATAATAAGAAATTTACTTTTTGAATAAAGCAGCTGTATAACAGAGTTTGCAATACTTTTTTACGGCAGAGTTTTTACCGGTTTCAATACTGCGGGGATTACTTTGGTATTGAGTACAAAACGGTCGTTGGTTTTGCCGTTACTGTGGATCGTTTCCAGATAAACGGTGTTGTTTTTGATTTTTACCAGCACCGCCGCCGCATCACCTGACTTTCTGACACCACCGCCGGGAATCAGCACCGGGAACTGCCAGTTTTTATCTGCCTGAACCACCTTGTAAACGTGGGTATGCCCGGCAAACCACAGATCCACTGGATATTTTGCCGGAGAGCCTTTAAAAAGCGGTGCCGTCATTTTTTGCAATCTCGGGATCATGTGTTTGAAGGTATCAACCTGTCCGTGAGGAGCAACGTGGGCAAAAACGATCCGGCAGTCAGCATTGCGGAAGTCCGGAGTTTGGACTACTTCCTGCAGCCAGCGAGTCTGTTCGCCAAGCAAAGTATCCAGTTCATTCAAGCCGGTATACTTCTGAAAACTGTTGGTGGAATCTTTGGGCAGATGATGACCGGTATCCAACGCAATAAAGAATATATTGCCCAATTTGAACGCCTGATAGCTTTTGTGATCACGGCTGCCGAGATACTTCAGATAACGCCCCGCTTGTTCGCCGTCAAATTCATGATTGCCTCGCACCGCCACAATGGGCTGATTGGAAGGAATGGCCTTAAAGAAACTGTCGAACAACGCCAGCTCAATATCATCCATATTACTGCTTATATCCCCCAGATGTACAAACATATCGGCATTTTTCAGTTCAGAACGCTTTTGGAGCAGATTTTTCAGTTGGGCAAGTTTGTGCAGTTTATGAGTCTGGGTATCAGCCATGATCCAAAAACTGAAATCCTGCGGTTTATCGCTGAATGTTTTGAATGTACGCACTTTATCTGGTTGTGCATCGCGCAATTCGCTGCCAATGCGTTTAAGAGCACGGTATTCATAAACCGTATCAGGGTGCAGATCAGTAAGATCAAACCGCATGACCCGCTCATCTTCAATAAGCTGACCGCCACGCAAAAGCTGCAGTTTTTTCCAGACTTTATTGCCTTTTTTGCGGTATTCTAACTCCAGCGGCTGACGGCCTTGCACCACATAACTTACAGTTATCGAAGTCGGAGCAGGATTGGTCAGATAAGGTCCATACAACACTTCAGCTTTTAACGGTTCCTGCCGGGTTTGATTGAGATCGGCATTCGCCGGAGGCTCTCCGACCGCCACAGTCCAGCCGCCTTCACCGGAACGGGTGAAGATCGTCAGCTCATTACGCCCGACACGCAAAGGTATCTCAAAAACAAAACTGCTTACCGATGGCGGCCAGAAAAGATTTCCTGCTTGGGTGGTACCGAAAATATATTTGCCGTTGCAGTAGCAGTCAAACCACCAGTCAGCACCCATGCCCATACGCAAACCAGCGTTTTTTTCGGAATAAATAACTGCCGAAATAGCGGCTTTGCTGAATTTTTTCTCTGGATCAACTGCACGCAGATCCAATATATTCTTTTCATTGACAAACATTTTCCGGGCTTTGACAGAAGTTTTTTCATCCAGCACCAGCACATCATCCTCATATCGCAAAGATTGGGCATTTTCAGTTGCAATGCGGTCAGAAAAAAAGACTTTGAATTCCTGCGGATAAAGCGATTTACCAGAAACGATCTGGGACGCGACGGTAATGATTACTGCCATAAAAAAATACTTTCTCTTCATAAAGATCCTGTTTAAAACGCATTAACACTTTTAAGTTCAATAATTAACGTATATACAACGAGCAAAACTTATTGTTTTATTTGTTCAGCATTACTACCGAGTGTATATCCACTTTGGAGAGAGCAATCACCCAAGTGGCGGCATCTATACGTTGACAGCTCAAGTCTTTATCTTCCGGGAAAACTGTAATTCTGCTGAATTTTCCGTTGTCTTTGACCTTGATCTTTATATTGTTGACCGGTGCCAGACTGGTGGCTATGATCCTCCGGGGATTCATTACCTCCACCGCACTGCGATTGATCAGGTTTATGTGGTGAGCATTGTCGCGTTTGCGTTCGATCATTTCCAGATATTCCGGGGCTTCGAGCTGCACAGCAGGGGTATAACCGATGCGGCAGAGCATATCATCGAGCAAATCACGCAGCAGATAATAGTGGGTCTGTGAATACAAGCCGAATATGGGACAGAAACACCCGGCGATCACGCCTTTGCCGTAATGGGTGACGGTTGCCACCGGTTTTACCGTGCCGGGTTCGCACTCACCGTCGCGGGTCGGATACATGTTGGTCAAAACTTCGGTGCCTGCCTGCGGTTTGACCGGCTGAACCGGGCAGATCATAGAACAACCTTCATCATTGAATCTTACCGCAGTTCTGCGGCGATGATTGATCATATTTACCCGTTCGTAAGTTGGTTCGGCAATCGCTTCGCCATCGGGAATTATATTCAATTCGTTGGCAAATTCATTGGCAAAGTATGCTCCGGTACCGAATACAATGCCGCCATTTGCAGCGAATTCAAGCACTGCCGCTTTTTCTTCAGGAGTAATTTCAACAATTTCCGGCAGCACAATAAGTTTGTAATCATTCAAACGCTTCAGAGTATCTTCCGAGGAAATTATATCCACGCTCCGGTGGGTTTCCTGCATAATATGCAAGGCACCTTCCAGCCCGTCGTGGGATGACCCAAGGTTGTAAAGCGGATTATTCTGTGCATAATAACTGCCGGCAAGGTGCAGCAGAGCAACTTCGCTGGCACTTTGAGTTTTGAAACAGTATTGCCGCCGGGGATGCACAAATTCATTTGCCACCCGTTTTACCACCCGGTGTTCAGCTTCGGAAACTCTGCCGTCCCGCATGGGAGCCAGATAAACCATCGTACCGCCGCCCAGCGCGACAGCTTCGGCAAGTTCCTGACTCAAATGCACAAATGTTTTCATAAGAAGCGAAGTTCTTTCCCAATCCACATAATGGGTACTGCGGGTGAAGCCCCACGCCATCAAATCCCACGGCATTTTTCTTGCATCGAGAAATCTGCCTTCCAGCGCGGCACGGTCGGCGCCGTAATTCGGCGAAAAGTCGCCGCTCAAATAATCCACATTGGCCCGCACATCTTCGGGCTGGCGCACCGAATACATCCAGTTGCTGCACACCATGCAGTCCGGTTTGCGATCGTGGACAGCTTTGGTGTATTTGTTTACATACTCCGTAAAGAGATCACGGAAAAAATCCATGTAGTTGCGCCAATATTTATCGCCGTTTTGGGTCGGGATTTCGGTGATCCCGGTACGGCGGGTAAATTCTTTTTGGCAGCGGTCGCACCAGCAGGGCGTAGCACCCCAGTTGTCGCCGTCGATCCAGAAGCCATCCACATCGTAATCGTCGATAAGTTCCAGCAGTTGCGGGATCATGAGTTTCTCCACATAATCACTGGTAAGGCAGATGCAGTCGCGGGTCTTATTGCCATCGCTGCCGACGGCGTGCCAGTCGGAGTTGTGGCGGACCGCCACACCGTCGCGCAAGCCCGAGTAGTGAATGCCCAGCGGAATGCCCAACCGCTTGGATGCATTGCGGTAAGCTCTTACATCATCTTTTTCCAGAGTGGGCGTGTACCAGCCGGTCTTGCAGAACCAGGTGGCAAAACCGGGATGCCCTTTGCCGTCGCACTGCACCCAGTCGGGTTTGATCTCTTTCCATAAACGGTAGAGTTGTTCTTCATCGACTTTGCCGCAAAAGCCGGGCAGATCGTCAATGTGTCCATGCAAATCGTAATGAATGCCGAAAAAGGCATTATCGTGCCAGTTCTTTCTCATCTCAGTCATAAAAAATCTCAATAAATAAAAATGCAATTACTTTCCGGTGTCCGGAAAATATAAAATATTATCAAATCAAAGTTAAATTATCTGCCCCACGACAAATTGGCGTGGACATTTTTCCAATATGAAAACGGCAAAGGTTCTGCGTGTCCGTCGTAAAAACCACAGTTGATCAATGTTCCGCCGCTGTGCTTTACTCCCAGTTTCAAGTGATCTGTGTACTGATAACAATAAGTATCCGGCAATCCACTGTCGGTATAGATCAAAGCCTTGGAAGGATCAGTGATTTTACTTTCATGGATAGGTTTAACCTTGGCACCGGCACTTGACTGCAGAGAAGAAACAAAACGCATGTTGATTATATAATGAGTATATCTGTAAACTTTGCCGATCGGCTGACTTTCTGTGGGACAGGAAAAAACTGCATAGAGTGGATCAGTTGCAGCAGAATCTCCCAAGGAGCCGCTATTCAACGTAACAATACCGGAAACATAGTCCAACATATAAATTCCCCACCAGCCGCCGGTGGTTGAGTTACCGCTGGTGGCGGTAAACGCCGGCAGCAGCCAGCCGGCGTAGTCCGTTGTATATTGGGTATACCCCAGCTGGATTTGCTTGAGATGCGAAAGACATTCGGTGCTTTTAGCCCGTTCTCTTGCCGCTGACAAGGCGGGCAAAAGCATTGCCGCCAGAATGGCGATGATGGCGATCACAACGAGAAGTTCTATTAAGGTGAAGCTGTACAGCTTCACCTGCCCATGGGCAGGTGAAAAAGAACCTCTCTCTGTCTTATTCTTTTTCAATACATCCCGCATACGGTTACAGCAGAGATGAAAAGGAATTACCAAAAGTTCGATCAAGGTGAAACTTCTCTTGTTTCTCATAAAAAATTCCTCCGTTTTAATCATTTCTTTTTGATATAAAACAAACTGAATTTGCCCGGTTCAACATTGAATTTGAACTCTTGGGAAGCTGTAAAGCTCTTTTGGGTGTTCAAATCCAATACTTCGGCTTTGCTGTAAGGCAGTGTCACCATAGTTGCCGGAGCTTCTTTGAAGTAGTTGCCCACCAGCAGGAGCATTTCATCATCTTTCTGCACCATACTGTAAAACATCTTTTTATTGCTGCCTTCGATGTCAATAAATTTGCCGTTGAGCAGAATTTCTTCGTAGGGGGCAAGTTTCTTGACCGCCAGTGCGTGATAGTAGAAATCCAGCGGCGTATCAAAGTAGCCGAACGAGTAATTGAGTATACCGCAGGAACCGTTCATCAAAGCTTCCAGCACAATGGGTTCCACCATACAGGAGTCGTATTCTCCATAACAGCCGGTGGAGAGCCAGGGCATAATATCAGTGCTGTTCATAAGTTTGCGGTTTTCGCGGATTTTCTGGTGCACCACTTCCGGGTGGCCGCCAACATACAAACTCGGCTGGGCAGATTTTATGAGTGCCGGATAAACATCTGTAAACCGGCATATACCGTGAGTAGCTCGTACTCTCTCAAGTCCGTACATGTGCAGCTGCGGGGTGGGGATATTGGCTTCTTTGGCACCTTTTTCCAGAGCTTTGACAAAATCAGCCATCATCCGGGTACCGCAGGAATAAATGTAATCAATTTCATTTTTTCCGGATTTTTTGATCCCTTCTTTGCAACGGGTACATTCAGCAGCTGAAATGCTGATGGCTTTGCCGAAACACTCAATATCCAGCAGCACGTGCGCAGGCTTGCTCATAACCACATTTTTTGCCACGCGCTCCATTTCCTCTTCATAAAACTTGCCGGTATAGCTGGGGCATATCACCCGGTTGGGTTTGCCGGTCTGGCAGAAAACTTCCGAACCGGTCTTCTGCTTATTGCCCATTATGTGCATAGGCGATTCGTTCATAAAAACAGTCAAACCGGCCTTGCGGATAGCTTCGGTGTTGGCTATTTCTTTCGGCGGATAGGGTTGACCGCGTTTGATCCAGTAGCGGGGGAATACCCCGGCACCGTTAAAACCGAAATGCTTATAGTTTTTCAGCAGATTGGGGTAGGATTTAAAAAGCGTTTCCGTCGTCATCCAGGCCAGACAGACCGGGATTTTTTTGAAAGTCTGAAATGCCGGCAGCGTAAACACCGGGATCGGGAAAGTCTGCTTGAAGCCGATTTTGCCGTCGTACTCAACATAAAGCGAAGCATCCGGCAGGGTATCGGGCGTATTTTCAGGCGAAAGTATATAAATTGGATTAACCCGCATATCCTTGCGGAACGGAACCCGGCAGCGGTTGTATTTTTTGCCGTCGATGGTAACTTTTTCAATATTGGCTCTGAAAATGGTCAACGGTTCCGGCAGATCAAGCACTGCTGTAACCTTTTTGAGCGGCTGCGGGTCACTGCGGAAATCACTTACCAGCAAAGTCTGCGGAGCTGCAACACCTTTAATGATTGCCAATTCTGCGACCCGGGGCTGGATGGTCAGATCGTCTTGCGGGAAAACCAGACCTTTGCTGCTGTAAGCATTGTTGAAATCTGCGCCTTTGTTATCGGCGGCAATAACAGCCATTTCGTCGCTGAAAAAGTGTGTATCAAGTGCAACTCTTACGATAATATAACGGGCATCCGCCTTTACATTAAGTTTGAAGGTTTTGCATACGCTCTGCGACCACGGCCGTTCTTCCGGATAGTAAAACGTTGTTATAAAATCGCTCTGGTTGGCTTCGGCAGGAGCAAGTTTGACCAACTCTGTGGTACGGAAAAATGTTTTGTTGTCTTTAGATACAAACACCTCAAATTTGTTGGGATAACGGAACCCGGAGGCAGCACCGCCCAATGCACGCACCGCAATATAATCTACCGGCTGGATGTCAGCTAAATCAAGCCGGAGATATACCGTATTGGTTGCGCCTTTTCCGTCTGCAAAAAATCCAACTGCCCGCTGGTCAAACCAGATTTTGTCAGTATTCATTGTGGTAATATAGCCATCGGTAAGGTCGGTGGCATCTTTACTGGCAACGCCGGGTTTATCTCTGGTGATACGGTAGTTGGGGTTGGGGATAAGCTTTACCGGCTTTTTCAACGCCAGATTTTTTTTGTTCAATACCAGATCGTACCACGCCTGACGGTTTTCGCGGGTTTCAGGGGAATCGGCTGAAAAAAGTGCGGTCGGCAGCTTGTATGCAGTTTCCAATTTTACCGCAAAAGGCATGGTATAGTAGCTGTGGGTGCCGTCAAGTTCAGTTGCCGCCATCATATATTTACCGGCTTTGGCAGAATCAAACGAGTAAGCATCTTCCGTAACTTTCATACTGGCAACATAGCACTTGGCTGCTTCATCGTAAACAGCTTCCACAAAATCAGCCTTGCTCAATTTAAATGCCTGCATACTGCGTTTCTTGCGTTCGGCAAGAAAAACTCTTATTTTGACCGGATCGGTACATCTGGTGCTGCGGAAGACTTTGAATTTAAGCGTATCGCCAACTTTCAAGGCTCCGGCAGCAGGTTCTTTGATTGCCACCAAACTGTTTTCCGGGGCTGCAGATATATTGTAACTGTCATATCTTACCCAGGCTCCGGTTTTTTTACGGTTGCCATTCTGGCATATCGACATAGTGAATTTCTTGTTTACCAGGGGACTGAAAGTGTTTACCCCGGTAAACAATACGCCGAAAGAACGCTTTACTGTGGGGCTGGAAAGCCAGGAAAATGCCTGACTGTTTTCCATATTATCCACTGTGATCTGGAAATATTTGCCTTCCGGCATCGCTTGCTCAGTACGATATATCTGCCCATAATTGCCTTTGGCGTTGGCTACAACATTTACCTGCATGGCGCCTTCATTTTTTTCGGCAGCAATGCGGGCATTTTTCCATGTTTTCCAGCCGTCAATAAATTTCACAGCATCGCCAGATACGGTAAGCGCAGCTGTCGCCAACAACACTGTCAGCAAGTTGAGAAAGTGTGTGTTCATTGGTGATTTTTCTCCTTTGATAAAAAAAGTAACATATCTACTTTACCATGCCAGCATGTTTACTTATACCATAAAAAATGCTTTAAATCAAGTATATATATCATATTTTTTTAATTTTTATTGACATATCTGCTTTGACATATCTGCTTTTAAGAAGTATATTACTGTCAAAAATAAGGGGATTGAAAATATGAGTAAAATAAATGATCTTGCCGCAGAATTACGCAAACTTTTATCCAGCGGTTTGTATCCGCCGGGAGCGAGATTCATATCGGAGTACGAAATCGAAAACCGCTACGGTATATCGCGTATAACCGCCAACAAAGCTGTTTCAATACTCGCTTCCGAAGGGTTGCTTGAGCGGGGCAAACGCGGAAGTGGTACATTTGTAAAAAACATCGCAAAATTTCCGAAAGGCTGGATAGCGGCTATCGAAAATCTTTCTACTGTTTATAATACCCGGGTGTATGCCGGAGCCGCACAAGAGGCATACGCTCAAGGGTACATCATGGCAGTGCTGCGGCCGCAGACAGCCGGTATGGCTGATGTGCTGAATAACCTCAAAAATTCGGATTGCACCGGCATTATCGGTTTTGCCTCTCTTCTGGAAATGATGCCGCCGGATTACCCGAAAACAGTTATTTACCTTGACGGGGTTTTGAATACACCCGAAAGCCGGAACCGCCATTCGGTAACTTGCGCAAATTATGCTGCGGCGTATGAAATGATGAGCCGGATCATTGCTGCGGGAAAAAAGCAAATCGTTTGCGTTGGAGCCAATTACGCCGGCAATCGCCGGGAACGTGTGGCTGGTTTTGAGGCTGCTATGCGTGACCATAATATCACCGATGCCGCCAACCGCTGCATATTTATCCACAGCGGGTCGGTACACGAAATAAAACTGGCATTCAGCAAAATAAAGAAACTTTTTCCGGATGTGGATTTTATTGCCACCGATAGCGACGATGTAGCCTGCCGGATAATCAAAACAGCCAGAGCTGAAAACATTGAATGTCCCGGGCAAATCGGTGTGAGCGGATTCGGAAATCTGCCCGAAGTTGCCAACTACTGCACGATCCCGACCGTGGATCAGCATCCGTGGCACATTGGAGTTCAAGCCGTAAAAAGTTTGCTGGATATTGTGGAAAACAGAACTTCCGGCGAAACTGTTCAACTGGAGATCCCAACCGAAATAATCAACTCCGAATTTATTTGATATGATCAGGCGTGTAAGTATTCCGCCTGATTTGAGTGTATCTCAATTTATGGGTTATCTTAAAGGCAAAAGTTCTCTGATGATTTTTGACCATTACGCAAATTTGAAGTATAAGTATGGCAACCGTCACTTGGGGTGGCGCGGTTATTACGTCAATACAGTTGGGGCAGATACCCACGCAATTACAGCGTATATACAAAATCAATTAGCCGAAGATCAGGCTATGGAACAAATGACATTTAAGGAATACATAGACCCGTTTACGGGTAGCAAGAATAATTAAGCAAAAAAGCCACCGCTTCAGCGGTAGCTTGAAAAATAGTTGCGTGAGGCGAACTCATTCAAAGCCCGTGTCGGGCTGCCGG
>JAFVQX010000182.1 GCA_017504585.1 Lentisphaeria bacterium | reverse complement strand
TTAATTCAGGTACCGAAAAAAGGCAGACAAAGGGTACATTTTCCCCCGGACGGACAACCGGAGATAAAAAATGAACAAATCGTCCGATATATATTATACAACCGAAAGTTATCTTTTTCCAATGGTGGAAGAAGAAATTGGCGAAATAACTGATAAAATTAAGGATTTTATGCGGATATTGGAAAAATCTTCCCCGTCCCGCTTACCGACAAATGCTTTGATCGGGTGCTTTCCTAATTGCCGCCGTGTTGCCCTGTTCTCCTGCTATTAAACAAAGATTTTTTTACCGGCAGATATTTTTTGAACTTTTTATCTTTAACAGCCTTGACAAGCGGTGCAAAATATTGTATATTAATATAATGGTAAGCTTCTCTTGCTGTGCGTGTTGCAGCGATAACTTCGCATAATATGCATTATGTGAAGCGTTTGAGCTTACTTTTGAATGTTTTTTCATAAAATCAACACCTTTCTTTGCTTTTTATATTTTCAAATCTCTTTGATTATCAATTACTTACAAAAACAGCCCACTTAGCATAATGCATATTATGCGACGCAACGGAACTTCACTCTGATCGAATTGCTGGTAGTTATCGCCATTATTGCAATTTTAGCGGCGATGCTGCTGCCTGCCCTTTCTTCGGCGCGCGCTTCGGCTCAGTCGGCAAGATGCCAGGGCAATCTGAAATCACTGGCAATGGCAGAATTGATGTACGCTGCGGATTGGTCCAACTGTCTGACCGGACGGGATCGTTACGGCACAGCGTGGACTCAGGTTCTTGCCAAAACCGGTTATATACCGAAGATGTCAGTATCGCCGTGGGAACCCGAAAATCCTGATTTGATTAACTGTCCCGGCAGTGCGGAACTCAGCACTTACACTACCACCAAGGATATGCGCCACACTTACGGTTTTCTTTACAGCCCCAGTCATCACGGCGGCGGCTGGACCTATGAAATTGAAGCATTTGTCCGCGGTGTAAAAGACGGTAAAGATCCCGGCGACCCCACCAAGGCAATTATGATCGGCGATTCCATCAAGCCAGATCAGTCAACCAAGACTTCATATTATGCCATTATCTGTAAAGATAAGAAGGGCTCTTCCAATAACTACGGGGTTTATCTGGCGCACAACGGCCGCGGCAATGTGGCAATGGTGGACGGTCACGTTGAAGCCCTGAACTTTGAATCACTGGATACCTGGTCGTGGCATCCGATTTATGCTGTTAAAAGAGAACAATAACCAACCATATATATAAAGAAAAGTTTTTATTATGAAGAAACTTCAAATGACTCTTGCGGCCCTGCTGGCAGCCGCCGGTACTGTTTTTGCTGCCGAAAACCCCAACTTGCTCACCAACGGAAACTTTGAAGGCAAAGGCCACTCTTGGACCAACTTTGCCCGCGGCACCTGGAAAAATTCGATTATCACTGAGCCTGAAACTTCCAACAAATGCTACCGTATGGAGCTGCAAAAGTTTTTGACCAATGCCAAAGGCACCAAACGGGTCGGCGGCTTTCTGGCTATCGGCAGAATCGGCAATTACTTCGGTGTAAAGGTCAAACCCGATACCGAATACGAAATCAGTTTTTCACTCAAATCCAATTTCGTGCCTCACGCTTTTTCCGTGAGCGTCACCACCTGGGATACTCTTACCACCAGTCAGTGGGTCAAAGGCCGCAAACAGATCAGATGTCCTAAACGTTTTACCTATAACGATAAAGATTGGACTACCTGCCGTGCAACTTTCCGTACCGGTGCCAACGCCCAGACTGCGGCTGTGGTCTTCCAGGTGTGGGGCGATGAAAGCCAGCAGAGAAATTTCAGCATTGAGCTGGGGCAGTTCTATATGGTCGATAATGTGGAACTGCGCGAAGTTGCTCCCGCTAAATAAGGATCTTGCCCAATGCGATTTCTGAAAAAAATTCTGCCGGCAATGCTGATGGCTTCTTCCTGGGGCATACTTACTGCGGGCAACCCCAACCTGATCCCCAATGGTGATTTTGAGGGCAAAAACGGCTACTGGTTCGATTATGCACCGGGAATATGGAAGCCGACTCTTCATACCGAAGAAGCCTCCTGGAACAAGTGTTACCGGATGGAATTACAGAAATTCATGAAAAACCACAAAGGCACCCGTCTGGTCAGCGGTTATATCGCAGTGGGCAAATCAGACAAGTTTTACGGGGTGCCGGTCAAACCTGATACGGAGTACGAAGTGACTTTTTCCTTAAAAAGCACTTTTGGTACGGCTTTCGGGGTTCAGGCTGTTTCGTGGGACAGTTTCCCGACCAGCCAGTGGGCAAAGGGGCGCAAACGTCTAAGCGTGAGCAAGGGTAAATTCGCCGCCAATGCCAATGCGTGGACCCGCTGCCGCACCACTTTCCGTACCGGCACCACCGCCAAAACCGCCGCCGTGATCTTTCAGGCGTGGGCAGATGAAAGTCAGCAGAAAAATTTCAATGTCAAGCTGGGCGATTATTATATGATCGACAATGTGGAAATGCGCGAAATTTCCAACCTCAAAACTATGCTTGATTCATCTGCGGATGCTCCAACTTCCGCCGCCCCTGCTGCCGATGCCGTCACTCTGCCAGCCAGCTTGACCATTGATCACCTCTACCCCAAGGGCGGCAAATCCCCTGCGCCGGTGCTGGTGCAGATGAGTGACGACGGTGACGCGCTGCTGATCAAAGCAGAATGTAAAGTTGCGGGCAAACTCCGCGACGGCAATACCGAGGGCAAATCACTCTGGCAGAAAGGCGATGTGCTGGAAGTTTTCTTCGGCGATCAGCAGTTTGCCATCGGAGCCGGCGGCGGCAGATACAACAAGATCGACCAGTGGCAGGGCAAAGTTACTGCCAAAAGTGACAAATCCTGGCACGCCGAACTGCGTTTTCCCTACACTCTCATTGGCAAAAAAGAGCTTATCAAGTTCAATATTGCCCGTTCCAATGACAAAATCTCCACCGTCACGCTGGCGGTCAACGTAGTCGGCTTCAACGATCAGAAGCACTTTGCCGTGCTGGTTTTCCCGGAATACCGTGCGGCGGTCAAAAAAGAGTTTGCCAACGCTCCGCAGGCAGCGGCGGCGCAAGTATCTGCGCTGGATAATATGCCGCTGTCCAAGCTGCCTGCCGCCGCAGAAACCTTGCGCGGCAAGATCCGCAACATCTTGCTGGGTAAAGCTAAGTTTCTGCTTTCAAGCCGCAGTACGGTCAGCGATTGCGCTGAGCCGCTGATCATTTATCCGGAAAATCTGATCAGCGAAAAAGAAACTGTTAAAGTTTCGGCGGTTCTCAACGAAATCGCCTCTCTGCCTTTGGCTCTGACCAACCGCACCAACCGCACCGAACGCTATCAGATCGCGGTTCACCGGAACAGCTCTAAAAGTTCTTACGAAAAACTTTCTCTGGGCGAAAATGCCCCCAGAGTGATCATTCACGAAGCTGTGGCAGTCAAAGACAGCGAATCCGCCGTGCCGAGCCGCCGGTTCGATGCCTTGCCCGAACTTAACAGCGCAGGTGTAGTTACTATCGCTCCCGGTGAAAGTGCCCTTTTGTGGATAAACTTTGACTGCCGCCAGGCAAAAGCGGGTAGCTATCCGGGCTTTCTGCGCATCACGCCTTTGAGCGAACCGGCAGTGGTCAGCCGCACCAAATATCAGGGCGAAATGAAAGATTATCCCCTGAACGTGGAAGTTCTGGATTTCAAACTGCCTTATCTGGATGATATATGCCTTCTGGGCAGAGATGAAAACGAAAGTTTTTTTGACTTCAATATGGAAATGAACGCCGGTTCATTTATCGTTTCTCCCTATGCTTTTAAATTCGGATTTGATGCCGAAGGCAACCGCATCAAAAAATATATTGAGCTGCCCAAGGTGGCAGAACGGGTAAAGATTATGCGCGAAAAATATCCCCATATCAAGACCAAGTTTTTTGTCGGGTACAGCGTGTTTTTCGTTTCCACCACCCATATCAACAAGCTGGATATTTTTACTCTCCGCGGCCGTCAGGCGTGGATGGAACAGATCCGCGGCATTGCCGAAAGTATGAAGCGCGCCGGAGTGCGTTACGATGAATACACTCTGGAACTCTTTGATGAGCCTGTACTTAAAGATATGAAACGGGATCTGGAAGCTGCCCGGCTTGCCCGTCTGGCTGACCCGAAAATGCGCATATCCATCACCTGGTGCGTAGATGGCGGCGGCACGGTAAAACGTCATCAAGCTGAACATATCCGGCAGTTCGATCCCTACCTTTCTGAACACGTTTTCTGGCACGGACTGCCCCGCCGCGATACTTTTCAGAAGATGATCAAAGAGTTCAAAAGTCAGGGCAAGATGTGCGGATTTTACGCGTGCAGTACCTCTATGCAGTTATCGTTGTATAACTATTACCGTATGCACGCCTGGAAAGCCGTTGACTGCAACACCACCGACCCGATTATGCTTTATCATATGATCAACTGCTCCTGGGGAGCATCCGGTGCAACCAGCTGGAAGCGTTCGGAGTCCGGCGGCATAACTTACCGCTACGGCGACCGCTGCATCAAAAGTATCCGCAGCGAAGCTCTCCGTCAGGGGTTGGACGATATGCGCTATATGAAACTCTTGCGCCAGATTCCCGGCGGCGAAAAAATTGCCGATGAATATTTCAAAAAGGTAAACGCCAATTACAACGATGAAACCCTCGCCGCCGAATTCCGCACCAAAGCTCTGGAATTCCTGCGCAGCAAAAAATAAAGTATTGGAAAGTTGGGGAAGGGCAAAAAACCTTTTGCTGGATCGTTTCTTTCCCTCTTCCCCAAATTGTCCCGCCATAGCCACCGGCGACGGCGAAGCCCGCAGCGAGCAGCTTCACGGTCAGCGTATGCTGCCCTTTTACCTTAAAATATGTGCAGTTGATTTAATCTATACTCTATGCTGCATTTACTGCGGTATTATGACTTATTTGCATAATTTCAGAATTATCTGCACAAAATAAACTTGAAATTATGCAGAACGGCATTATATTATGGGCAGATAAGATAAAACAGCGGGGCTGGATTTATGAGAAAATTCGATTATTCGGCATTTCCGGGAGCGTTGCTTACTCCGGAAATTTGCAACCTTTTATCCGCCATTCACGAATATCGCGGAAAACAGGATTTGTACATTACTGCCAAGAAGGATATCTTAAAAACGCTGCTTGAAGTTGCAATCATTCAAAGCACCGATGCTTCAAACCGTATAGAAGGTATTTTTACTTCTGATATCCGTTTAAAAGAGCTGGTAATGCAAAAATCCCAACCGGTCAACCGCAATGAAAAAGAGATTGCCGGATATCGGGATGTTCTTGCAACGATCCACGAAAGTTATGAGTATATTCCCTTGACGCCAAACTCTATTTTGCAGCTGCATCGTGATTTGTATTCCTTTCAAGCTCCCGGCATTGGAGGGCATTGGAAAAACAGCGATAATCTGATTGCAGAAACGGATTCAGAAGGCAAGCAGCATATCCGTTTTACTCCGGTAACTGC
>JAFVQX010000181.1 GCA_017504585.1 Lentisphaeria bacterium | reverse complement strand
ACACTACGCTATGAAGCACAAGCGTCTGAAGCCGCTTGTATAATAAGGTACTGCTAAAGTAGATTTTTTGCCTTGAAAAGGCAAAAAAAACATGAAGCCTGTAAAGGCTTCGCTTAATACCGCGCCAGCGGTGCTTCATACATTGCAGCGTTGCTGCAATGTGCTTCATGCGGCGTCAGTCCGCGCTTCATTTTTCCGGCTCCACGGGTTATGACATATTATTCCCGGCGGGCAGACTCTTTTTTCTGCAAATTTCTCAAGGCCGCTTTTTGCTTGCGCTGGATATATTTCAGGACTTTTACCGGATCGGTATCTTTGCATTTTTCATATTTTATTCTGCCGGTACTTATATCGATCGCCACCTGATCGATAATGTGCATTTTATCCAGAAAAGCAAACCTCTTGTATTGAGAAAGGTTTGCCGGCAGGTGCTTGAGTTTATAACGCAAATCTGCTCTGAATGTGGGCTTATTGAAATCAGCCTTGTTTACTGAACCGGGATTGAGAAGGGTTTCCTGCAGAATTTTCCGCTGATGCTCATGTATATCGTTCAGCAATTTTATTTGGGCAGCGTGTTTTTTCCGCAAAATACCATGAGGTGATCTGCTTGATGACGTTTTGCTGCTGCCGCGATTGGCTGCATTAATTCTGCTGCCGGTTTTTGCGCGGGCGCTCTGATATTTTTTCGCGGAGGATTTTTCGTCAGCTTGTGATGCAATACAGCTTATGCAAACTACCGTGCAAATCAACAGCAAACGCTTCATTCTTACCTCCCCATAAAAACTTTATTTATTATTTTGCGCATCAGCGCAATTTCAGCGTACCAAGAGCCATCAGGGCAAAGACTCCGGCAAGGATCCAGAAGCGTACCACGATTTGAGTTTCGGTCCAGCCGAGTTTTTCAAAATGGTGATGTATGGGCGTGCAGAGAAACACTCTTTTGCCGGTAAGTTTGAAGACCGGTACCTGGATCATTACCGAAACTATTTCCATAACAAACACTCCGCCCACCAGAAAGAGCAGGAACTCCTGCCGCACCAGCACTGCGAGCAAGCCGATTATTCCTCCCAGTGCCAGACTGCCCGTGTCGCCCATAAACATAGATGCCGGATGGCAGTTGTGCCACAAAAAACCAATACATGCACCGATCACCGCCGAGGCAAAAACCACCGCTTCGCCCGCACCGGGAATAAACGGTATGAGCAAATATTCAGCAAAAACCCGGTGTCCGCAAAGATAAGCTATCACCGCATAAGCAATAGTTGCAAAGATCATGCACCCTGTGGAAAGCCCATCTTTGCCGTCGGTCAGATTTACCGCGTTGCTGGCGCCCATGATAGCGCCTACGGCAAAAATCGATACCCATATGCCGGTTGCTACCGGCGCATTGACAAAAGGCAGATACAAATTACGCATATACGGCGCAAATTCCGGTATGTAAAACAGCCACGTTACCGCCGCTGCCGCCACCAGAAACTGCCCCAGCAGTTTTACTTTGCCGGGAATGCCGTCCCGCCGCCGGTAAGCTACCTTGGCAAAGTCATCGGCAAAACCCAGCATGCCCAGCAGTATGGTCGATCCAATCAATATCCATGCCAGTTCCAGCGGCTTCATCCACAAGATCGATGCTGCTGTTATGCCCAGAATTATCAGCACACCGCCCATGCTGGGGGTCTTGTCTTTCTGCTCATTGACAAATTCTTCCACCACTCCGCCGTAACGGCTGGGGGCGGTTGCCCGGAATTTTTTCAGCAGCCGTACCGTTGCCGGCCCCAGCAGAATCACAATGAGAAAGGCAAATGCTCCGGCGCCGCCCGCCCGGAAACTTACATAATTGAACAGGCGGAAAAATCCCAGATCCGGATCATTGCTCAACAAAGAGAGATAATAAAACATTATTTTTCCTCAAAAAATGTAAAAATTGTTTATAATTCCGCAACAAAATTGCCGTCAACTTTTGCTCCGTTACCAGTGCAGTTCATCCTTATCGGTATTTTTCGGCAGTTTATATGGGGTGATATGCCCCACATCGGAAAAATCCAGATTGCACTTTTCGATAACAAACCGCACCAGATTGGGTATAGGCAGCGTTGTAATGATGGAAAGCACCACGATAGCATTGAAAAAGTCATCGGAGAGCATCCCCAGATCCTTACCTATCGCCGCTGCCGCCAGAGTCGCCGAAAGCTGTGGTACGGTCATCAAACCGGCGCAAAGACCTTTGCCGTTGCTGAACCCGGAGATTTTCATAGCCAGATAACCGGAAAGCACTTTGCTGCCCACCAACCCGATAACTGTATAGAGAATGATCGTAAGATTGTCGGTCGATTTGAAAAGCAAACTGAAATCCGTTTTCATCCCGATAGATATAAAGAGGAACGGTATCAGCAAGCTGTAACCTATGCCCTC
Source organism: Lentisphaeria bacterium (assembly GCA_017504585.1). Classification (GTDB taxonomy): domain Bacteria; phylum Verrucomicrobiota; class Lentisphaeria; order Victivallales; family Victivallaceae; genus SIG78. The sequence continues at coordinate 4,017 of JAFVQX010000181.1, read as the reverse complement.
GATTTTTTTGAACAGAGCCGTATCGCCCATATCTTTGATAACTTTGGACAGCCCCAGTCCGGCGATAAAGGCGCCCACCACCAGGTTGATGCCCAGAAATTCGCCGGCAAGTACTGTCAGCATGATAAGAAACAGGAAGAATGTTACCAGGGCATCTTCGTCATTGGTAAGCCATTGCTGTGCATATCTGCCGATCTTGTTTACTGCCAGACAGGCTGTTACCATATAAGCTACGGCGATCAGCAGAAAAACCGGCACAAAATAATTGCCGAAAACTTCCGGGTTTATGTAGTCAAAAAGCGAAAGGCTTTTTATTGATGCAGTTGTGTTGACCGCTTGCATGCGTTTGAGCTGCACGCTGACTGCCAGCAGCACAATGCTGCCGATGTCGGTTATTACTGTGGAAATAAGCACTGCCGCGCCGAAGCGGGTTTTGACAAGTTTCAGCTCGCGGATCACCGGAAATACGATCCCCACCGAGTGCGAGGCGAACAAACTGGCGTACAAAAGCTGTCCCGGCAGATCATCCGGCACAAAATTAAAGTACACCAGAAAACCCGCGATCGCCGGCATGCAGAATGTCAGTATGCTCAACCAGATAGTGGGTTTGCGCACCGATTTGATCAATTTAAAATCAGCTTCCAATCCCGCCAGCGTCATCAAAAACACCAACCCCAGCGATCCCAGCGAGTTGATCATAGTCAGCGAATGGGTGCGTATAACCTCGGGATCCACTCCCAGAAAGTTCAGATTGACCGCCAGAAAATTCAGCAATCCCAGCCCGTTGGGACCGATGACCATACCCATTATCAGCAGCACGATGACTGACGGCACTTTGAATCGGCGGAAGGCCAATGGAAAAAGCGAAATTATTGCCCAGAATGATATAAAAATAATCAAAAACGCTTCGGTACTCATATAAAAATTATCCTGTAAAAAATTTAAGTAAATATTTATGAGGCAATTTCAAAATTCCTCAAAAGTCGATAATGGCATAACCTTCGCCATGCAAAGAAAGGGCGTTTCCGGCTGCTGTCTTTCCGCCGCAGCATAGCGCTGCGCAGGACAAAACAGGCAGCGCAGGTCAAAAACACCTTTCACCCGGCTGTGGGCTGCTCCTTATTTGGTTTTGAAGGACTTTTGAAATCACCTCATGCAGACAATTTACATCCGTTTACCGTTTTTGGCAACTTGCAAGAAGGTTTTTTCAGCAAAAAAGTTGAAAAAACGGGGGCGTTTCAACTCTTGGGAGCTTCACTCTTGATCCGAAAGAACTTCCGTGGACTTTTTCTTGCCGAAGACCCATGCTCCGATCATGGCTGTAAGGGGGGCAACCAGCACTAATCCAAAGCTGCCGACCAGTGTTTTGACCGTTTCGCTGGCAACGTGCGGGTTGTTGATAAAATCTATGGGGCTGGTGCCTTGCGCCGCAAAAGTCATCATCAGCGTCAGGTATCCGCCGGAGTATGCCAAAAGCAGTGTGGTGGTCATGGTGCCGACCACGCTGCGCCCGATGCGGAGTCCCGAAATAAAGAGTTCTTTTGCCGGAAGTCCGCTGCGGCGGAGATCGATCTCCTCGATGCCGCTGGCTACATCCATAGCAAGATCCATGACCGCTCCGGAGCTGGAAAGGAAAATCGCCCCGATAAATATTTCGGACAAATCCAAATTGGCAAAACCACTGTTGAGCAAGCTCTGGCTGTAAGGCATGACTGCGCCGTTGATCTTAAACAGATCAGTAAAGATCCAACCGGTAATGCAGCTTGCCAGCACCCCCGAAAGCGCCCCCGCCAGCGCGGTAAATCCTTTGCGCGTAAGCCCCGCTACCAGCAGTATTATCACTACCGAAAGCACCACCACCGCAGCAAATGTCACCAGCAAAGCGTTGATCCCGGCAAGGCACAACGGGATCACGAGTTTCCACACCACCAGACAGCTGAAAACAAAAGAGAGCAGGGCGTTGAACCCCGTCCAGTTGCCGAAGATTATCAACAGCAGCGCAAAAAGGCTGAACAGCAGGATGGTCCAGTCGATCCGGTAATGATCCTGGGCGTTGACTGTATCGGTTGCCGGGTTGGCATCGTGGAGGATCCCGGTCAGCACTATATCGCCGGGTTTGAACATTTTGTCCAAATCCATCTGCATACGCAGTTCATTGGCGGCGCGGAACTTTTTGCCCCGGAATTTACCGGTCAAGACCTCCACTTCCAGCACTTGCGAGCCTTGTAAAACGATGCCGTTTTCAAATACCTGGCTGTTATCCACCGACAAAACCCGTGCTTTTTCCTTGCTGCCGATATCCGGCAGTTTTGTCGGCGGCGGGATCAAAGTCAGCAGCGCAGAAAACAGGATCATGCTGACGGTCATGATCAGATCCCGCCGGGCGGGCAATGTACGGTTTTTAAGCCATGTAAGAAGCCGGGGCATTACTTGACGACCTGCTTGAGTATCTTGGCTATATCAGTGTTGTCAATAAAACCGTTGAACATATCGCTGCTCTTGCCGTAAGCCGTGGTCAGCACCGGCAACGCGGTATGGGCACCGGTGGTCCAACCGAGAGCGCACTTGTTGTTGAAGATCCGCACAATGTTGCGGGCCATAGCCCAGCCGCCCTTGTTTTTACCCTTGGGAAACTGTTCGGCAAAAGCGTTTGCCAACTGTTTTTCTTCGGCAGAAGTCAGGATCAGGGCATCGGCGGTTCGAGCTTTGTCGCTTTTGTAAGCCATATTGAAATACTTTTTCATCAACGGTTTGATGTCATCCATGGTCACTGATTTTTTGCTGTCGCCGATCGCGTTGATTTTACGCGTCAGCTCTGTCAGCGAACACTTCTGATATTTGAGATTTTCGATGTAGGATTTGTAGCCGGTGCCGGCAAAACCCAGGGTCAGACCGCCGGTTTCATGGTCGCCGGTCACCACGATAAGGGTTTCTTCCGGGTGTTTATCGGCAAAGGCCTTGGCGATTCTGACCGCTTTGTCAAATTCAATGACCTCCTGCAGAACGGTTGCCGCATCGTTGCTGTGGCACACCGAGTCGATTCTGCCGCCTTCGGTCATGATAAAGAAGCCGTTGGGGTTGTCCAGCAGTTTGATCGCCTGATCCACAAATTCCGGCAGACGCATGGTATCCGGGGTGTTGTCAATGGCGTAAGGTATGGCGCTGGGCGAACCAACGGCAAAAGCTTTGCCGCTGCCGGGTTTGAGCTGCATGATGGCTTTTTTGCCATGGGCGACCTGATAGCCGGCTTTAGCGGCAAGGTCATAAATATTGCCCTGATACAACTTGCTTTTCTTGTCGTCATGTTTGGCTGCGCCGCCGCCGCCAAAGTAGTCAAAATTGGAGTTTATCAGATCCAACGCGATGGCATAGTAGTTGCTGCGGGAAAGCACATTGGCATAGAAGGATGCCGGGGTGGCGTGGTTGATGGTTATGGAAGTGATGATGCCTACCTTACGGCCGGATTTTTTGGCAACTTTGGCAATCGACTCAAACTTGCGTTTGCCGGTCGCATCTATACCGATACGGCCGTTGATGGTTTTTTCGCCGCAGGCAATGGCAGTGCCGCTGGCAGCCGAGTCGGTAATAAACTCATTGGCCGAGCGGGTGGTGGTTACTGCCTGCCAAGGCATTTGATTGATAAAAAGTTTGCCCTGTTTGGCGCGGACGCTGTATTCGTCGGCCATCATCCGCTGGGGGATGCTCATGCCGTCACCGATAAAGAGGAACACATATTTTACCGGCTTGGGTGCAGCTGCGCTTTGCGCCGGGAGTGTTAAACAAGAGAAAGCTGTAATCAAAGCAATTACCCATATCAGGGTGCGGAACGAAAAGGATTTTTTCATTTTTACCTCCGTGAAGTTTTTATTGTTTATACAATAAAATAGCACATTTTCCGGAAAAATCAATGAAAAAATATCAAATTTTTGCTCCGTAATACATGATGGTATTCAGCAAGGATGTGCGGCGCCCGGCGCAAAAAAAATCTGCGGATAGCAAACCTTACGGTCTGCCATT
>JAFVQX010000180.1 GCA_017504585.1 Lentisphaeria bacterium | reverse complement strand
CCTCAAACTCCACCCCTTTTTTCCAAACCTTTTACCGGCATTTATCTTTTTGCTCCGCAAAAAGATAAATGCCATTCAAATTTTGAAAAAATTCTCAATGCACAGGTATATCTGTCATTTTTATCTACCTACCCGCATTGGGAACAGAGCTTATTTATTAAAAACTTCCACTTCGTAAATACGGGTGTTGGGCCCATTGTTGGCGGTTACAAAGATCCGCACTTTTCTGCCGGTTACCGGAGCGAATTTGTGTTCCTGCTGCAAGCCTTTGGCGTTCTTTATTTGGGCAACGGTCACATATTTGCCGTTGACTTCCACTTGCACCTGATAATCTTTGAGGGAATTTTCGGCGGGGTAGACCACCACTCTGCCGATGGTTTGGGGCTTTTTGAAAACCAGTTCCACCCAGTCCGGAGTCTGTTTGGGCGTGGCATCTTTGCTGACCACCACGCCGTTGCTGTGACCGTTTACACAAACCTGACCGCTGGTAACGCCGTCGGCAAGGTGCCACAAGCCAACTTCGTTGTAGTGGCTTTTGAAAGCGTTGCTGGAGGCGTAGACTTCCACGGTTTCGTTTTCGTACCGCTGATAAGCCAGATTGCCCGGTTTGATGCGTTTAGCGTACTCTTTTTCGATCTGCTCTTCGATCTCTTTAACGGTTGAAAGTTTGAAATCGCTCATGTTGTCGGTGTAGACCTTGACTTCCCACGGCGTAAAGCGTTCAACGAGTTTGCCGTTTTTGAATTGTGCCTGACGATTTGCCGAAAGCACCTGCACCGCTTTATTGCCGAAGGGGGCAAAGTCGATGGTGTACTCTTTAGCTTCATCCGAAAAGTTTGCCGCCAACAGCCAGTGGGCTTGGTTGTTGGGATTGTATTTGCCCAGCAGCCGCAAGGCCGGATCGCTGGCTTGGGGCATTGCCTTGGGTTTATCCTGAATGATCGCTTCGTTGCCGATAAGTTTCAGCTCTTTATTCAAATGGGGCAAGCCGATGTAGAGTTCGGGGAACTGTTCTTCGTTGCGGTTGTACTGCAATATGCCGCAGGCGCCCATGGTCAGAGCACAGATGTTCTGACTGCGGTAGGCTTCGTAGGTGGGTATGGGGCTTTCTTTGACTCCCGCATCGGCGTAGTTGAAGCCCTGATGCATCCAGGTTATATCCTGCTTGAGGTGCAAGGGAGCGTTGTCAAAGTTTTTCTTCCAGCGGTCAAGGTGGGTACCCATCTTGCTGAAGTTCGCCATCTTTTTGGCCCGGGTGCTCATGTGATAAGTGTGCAGGGCATTGAGTTCGGCGCACTCCGCAAAAATCGTGTTGCCCCCGGCGGTGGTGCTGATCATCAACGGCCGGTAGGGATCAACATCCCGCAAATACGCTGCCATTTTTGTAAGCAGATCGGCACTGAACCCGCCAACGGTGGGTTCGTCCATAAAGTAGTGGATCATGATTTTATCGTCATCTTTGACCTTTTCCACCATGCCGCCCCAGACGGCTTTGGCTTTTTCGCTGACACCTTCATTGCGGAGCAAGCGGGCATTTTTGCCGGTAAAGAGGTGGTGGAGCTGATATTGCCCGGGGTGTTGAGGACGTTGCAGCAGAAGATTGTATTCTTTGTAAGCGTAACGGATATCCCGCCCCCACAGCCCGAGGATGAAGATCCGTTTGCCGCCCCGGCGCCAGACCCCGTCTTTGCCCCGCCACATACCGTAGCTTTTGAACTCAAGTTTACGCAAATCTTTGGCGGTCGCAGCAATAACTTTGCCGGTTTTATCCAGCGCTTTGACTTCCACAACAAGTCTGCCGTAGGGGAGTTTGGCATTGTCAAATTCAAATCCGGTCAGGCTTTTGAAGGGATATTTTTGCGTAAGAATGGCTTTTTTATCGCCTTTTTTGTAAACTGCAAGCTGGAGTTTGGCAATGTTGGCGGAGGTGCCCACGGCAATGGTGCCCCGGACTTTATCTAACTTCTGGGATTCAAAAATCGCATCCCGGTAATGGGGATCGATAAAGCTGATTTTTATGGGAGTGAATTCAGCTTTGCAAGTAAAAAGTCTGCTGGCAAGCACCCGGTTGGTGTGTTTGTCGCGCAATCGCATCCTGCCCGTGTATTTGCCGTTGGCGGGAATTTGCACTGCCGGAGAAACTGCCAGAAGTTTGGCTTGATCTTTCAGGGTAAATTCGCAGCTTTCCTGCACCGCAACACCGCCTGCTTGAGGGGCAAGACGGACATCGAAAATCAAATCACGCTTGCTGCCGGTCTGGTTGCCGATCATGCTTTTTACAGTCAAATACTGTTTGCCGTCGACCATTTTATCTGCAAACTGGGGCGGATCAAAGAGCCAGCAATTCTGCTTTATGCGTTTTGGAGGAGTGATTTTCAGAAAATTTGCCGCAATGTGGCTGTCGCCGGTCAGACTGCTGATTTCCTGATTGCGGTGAGGCAAATTGTAGCTTTCCCGCATAAGATTTATCCGCCAGAATTTGGCGTTATCGTCAGCTATTTCCAGCGAAGAGTAGGGCAGCTCCACCTCGCAGCTCCAGAAATTTTTGCCTTTGTATACTGCACTTTTATATTCGCAATTCCAGCTGGCGTTGCCCACGGCTCCGCCCTGTTCTTTAGCCTGCTGACTGCGGCGGTTGAAACAGTTTACCGTAAAGTGAAAAAATCCATCTTCGCTTTCCGACGGCGTAAGCATGATTTCCACACAATCCATCAAAAAGGGCCGCTTCTCCGGATTGTCTTTTTTCGGAAAACGGTCATCGGGAATGTGGCACTTGAAGCCCAGTACCACAGCTTTATTGGTGTAAACGATTTTTGCCTCGGTCTTGCGGGTGGCTTTTTCGTTTGTTTTGCTGCCAAAGAGCAGAAAATCTGTGGCAACTGCTGCATTTTTCCAGCAAGCGTCAGTAAGTTTGCCGTCGATTCTGGGTGCTCGATCAACTTCCAGCGGCTGAACTTTTCCGGCAAAGGCGGCAAAAGTCATTACTGCCATAATGGCGGATAAAATAACTTTATGATCCATCATCTCTTCCTTTTATTTCAATTATGAGTTATTGTGCTGCAAGGTATGTCGGCATAAGCAACCCCATCCCCGGCGTACTGCATGGGCGGCTTTTTTGCCCAGTTGCCGTTGTAGGCAAATTCATCCACGGTCAGACTTTTAACATGACCATCCAGAAAAGCCACATTGGTAAGCCCGCCGGTGGGTTTAGGTGTATCCAGCGTGCCGGGAGTGGTGGCACCCCGGGGATCGCCGCCGCCGTGCCGGTAGGCACTGCTTTGACCATAAGCACTTACATAAGTAGTTACCACACCGGTATCGGAAAACATTTTCAATACCGACGGATCCGGTATGGCGTGGGAGCGGTAGGCTTTATCCTGATGGACAAAGTTGTTGTTGGCTATATAATGGAAGTAAGTAAAAGTATCTGTCCACTCCGGCTGGCTGGGGCAGGCGTAGGGCGAACCGGAGCCGCCTTTGCTTTCGTGGGTACTCCGCCAGTTGATACCGTAAGGCCCCTCAAACAGACCTTCGCCTTCCGGGGTTACTCCGCAAAGCAGCGCAGTCCAGCCATGCCGCCAGATGGGTTTGACATTGGGTGCCCGGTTTGCTATAACAATACACTCGTTGTGGTCATCGCCATAAAGAGTATTGGCAAGGGCTATGCTTTTGAGGTTGTTAAGGCAGTTGGTGCACTTTGCCCGCTCCCGGGCTGCCGAAAGTGCGGGCAGAAGCATCGCCGCCAGAATGGCAATGATGGCAATAACGACCAACAGTTCGATCAAAGTGAATTTCTTCTTGGAATACATGATTTTTTTCATAACCCCCCCTTTCTTACTTTTTTATCCAGATCAATGTGTAGGCTTTGAGCAGCTCTTTGGGTAAAGTTATGCTCAAAGTTTTGTCTTTAAGCTGATACTTCAGCTCCTTGCGTCCGGCAAAGTCCGGCGAGGCGGCGTAAATGGTTTTTGCTCCGGCTGCCGGAATAGAAATTACAATATCTTCTTTTATTGCCGGGAAAGGCACTTCCGGCGTGGTGCCTTTCATTACCTGACCCAATTTGGCATTGCCGCCGGTGGCGTTCAAAAGGTGGATAACATCGCCCTCGGCAGTTTTGTACCAGGTGGTGTAAACACCTTCCGGGGCTTTGACCTTGAAGCCGCTGTCGGCAGGAGCGAACTCTTTGCGGAAGAGCTTTTTGCAGAAATCTTCCAGAGCTTCATCCAATTTGAAATCATACTTTTTCATCCAGCCGTATTCGTTGGCACAAAGATTGCTGGTGAACATTCCGGCGTGATGGATGAATTTGCCTTTGCCGTAGGATTTTTCCAATACAGCAGGTATCTGCTTTGCCGGGTCAGCGTAAACAACGGCTTGGCTGGTGCCGTATTTACCGCTGGCAGAAGGTACCAGATTGTATTTTTTCAGCAGTTGGGTGCTGCTTTCCGGCAAATTCCCGTATTTGCGGAATTTTACCGGCACGATGTCGTAGCCGTAAACATCGGCAAAGCCCCACTTGCTGCGGAAATTGCCGATTTCATCCTGCCATGCGGCGGTGGCTCCGGTTATGACCGTGCCGCCCTTGCGGGCAAACTCTTTGATGACTGCCAGCTGTTTATCCGAGAGGCAGTTGGCACTGCCCACAAACAGCAGTTTGAACTCTTTGAGTTTATCTTGGGTCAGGCTCATATCACCGATCATCTTGTAGGGTATGTGGAGTTTTTCCAACACTTGAGCTGTCCCCATAAGTTCGGGCAGCATGCTTACACCCCGGTTCCAATCCCGGCTCTGAATGGGGAAGAGCAAGGCGGCATTGGCAACTCTTTTGCTGGTGGAGTAATCCATGTTATCACGGACAAATGCCGGATAATCGCTTTTTCCGGCAGGGCACTTTTCGATGGTTTCCCAGGTGCTTTGAGCATTCATATTGTTTACCGCCCAGCCGAAATAGCCCAGATCCCAGTTGCTGTTGTTGTAGACCAAGCCGAAAATGGGGGTGTTGTATTCAAAGGTCAACACCTCTTTCATCTTGCGGAACGGTATCAATGCCCGGTGGCTGTAAAGCACATCGCGGGTCATGATCTCTGTACCGAGAAAATCCACGCCCCGGGCAAACTCTGTAAGGTCAAGACCCAAAGCCAGCGAACTCCAGTTGCTGGTAAAACCGTAATGGGTGCTGTACGCCATAAAGGAGAAATCAGGATTTACTTCTCTGGCGGCAACTTTCAGCTCTTTCCAGTTATCGCCCACTTTGCGTTTGTGCCAGACTGCAAAGCGTTTCCAGAGTTCATCGGTCTGGTCGCCGATGCGTTCATCCAATTCATTGACCGGCAGATACAAACCGGTTTCCCGGTGGAACGCTTCCCGGCAGTAACTGCAGCCGCAGCCGTGGGGGAAGAAGTGGGCTTCGTCGATCATCAGACAATCCACTTGAGTTTGGCGGATGAAATCCTGCAAATACTTTTTGTAATACGCTTTGAATTTGGGGTTCATTATGCAGAATTGAGGCCCCGGCAGCATACTGTCTATGGATGTATTGAGTTCGTCCAGCCGTTCGCTTGCCACCCGGTATCCGGCATCAACATTCCACAACAGCGTCAAGTCCTGATGGTCAATGACTTTCATATTGCGTTTGTGGGCTTCTTCTGTAAGTTTGCGGAGATTTTCTGCCGCCCGGTCAAGGTGGGCAAAATAGGTGTGGCGCGACAGCATACTGCTTACGAGTATGGCGTTGACCCCTTTGCTCTGCAATTCATCAAGGCGTCTTTGCATGGCTTCGGGCTGCATGTATTCGTTGAGCGTGCCCTGATTGCCGGGGCCCCATGCACTGATTTTAGCGGTATAACGCCACTTCATGCCGGGGCGGTCAGGATTGCCGGCAGCTTGTACCGGAGCTTCCGCTTCAGCCGGATTTGCCGCCTCCATGCCGGGGAAGGGCAGGGCAAAGGTTTGCAGACTGGTGGTGTATTTTACAGCAGGTTTATAATGATTGTTGCGGTAAACTACTGCGGGTTCAAAGCCATCGACTTTCCAGAGCTTTTTGCGTATGGAGTTATCTTCCCAGTTGGACATGATGTATTGCAAACCCAATGTGGAAATCAGGTATTTACCCTCAAGTTTCAGCTCGGCACTGTTGCCATCCACCCAAATCGCCCGGCTGGCGGTGATAGCTTTTCTTGCCGGAACGGTGAGATTTTCTGCAATTTTCACATTGTTGAAAGTTATATCGAATTTATTGTCAACTTTCTGGAAATTGCCTGCTCCCAAAGTCACCCAGTAAAGACCGGGATTGAGGTTGCCGATCTTGAGTACACCGTTTTTGCCGGTTGCCGCCCCGTAAAAAGCTCCATCTTGAGCTTTGGCAAGGGTTTCCGGTGTTCCGGAGAGCCATTGGAGCGATTTGTCGGCAGCTGCCGGAGTATATTTTTTACCAACATTGTTGCCGCCGAAAGCATAGATCCGGCGGCAGGGGTATTCGGCGGTGTACGCCAGCTGGGTCACGGCGTGATATTTGGCAAAATCGCTGTCTGTACCCCGGTAAAAGCGGATTTTTGTACCTACATGACCGCCGCACTCCGGCAGCGTGGTTCCGCTGGTAAGTTCGGCATATTCGCCTTTTTTCTGCAAGAAGCCAAACCCTTTGATCGCTCCATTGCTGTAATCCGAAAGAAAATCCCCGGCTCCCAGCACATTGAAGTCGATGACCAGTTTGCCGTATTTGGGACTATCCAACGCCACCTGCCGGCAGTTGGCGGGCAAGATGGCTTTGCCGTTGGCAAGATCTGCCGGAATAGTGCCGCTGACCGTTTTGACCCGGCTGGCACGCCCCGCTCTGGCAGTGTATTTTGCCCCGGCAAAAATATCAAACGGCAGCTGGGCTTTGATGCTCCGGGGACGGTAGATGCTGTAAGCATCCGCTTCGGTCAGAAAAGTCAATTCAAGGTGTTTACCCTGCTCGGCGGCGGCGATCTCCAGCCGGAAACGGGTGGCCGGATCGCTGTTCCAGATATTGTAAACTTTGCCAGTTGGAGTTTCTGTTACCGAAGTTTTGACCGGAGCTTTGCCGAATTTGAGCGAGCCGGTGAAGACCTGAATATTTTTAAGCAGTTCTTTGCCGTCAAGTTCGGCTTTCAGGTCAGTACCATTGCCGGAAACGGTGAAATTTTCAGCCGTAACCAGCGAAGCTGTAAGAGCTGCCGCGAGCGATAATACAAATTTTTTCATAGTTATAAAAGTACCTTGAATCAGTTTTCATCCAAAAAACGCACTATCCGGTTTTTCCAGGAAGAACCCATGACAGATTTGTCGCCGGGTTTTGCTATGCTGTTGACATGCCCGCCCAGGGCTAACGCATTTATTGCATTAGGATGATTGGGGGTACCTACTGCATCTGCTTTGCCCCAGTTTTCAGGCGTAAAGAGATAAGGCGCACCAGCATCGAACATAGTTTTGTTATTAGGATCAGCCGAACCGGTCAGCCGGTTGCGTTCGCACTTGTCGGCATCGGCAGCAGTATAACCGTAATTGCCGATATTGGGGCCGGAAACCCAAAGTCGGGTGTAACTCATAGTGCCTTTGAGTGTGGTATTGGCATTGTTTTTATACTCTTGCCAGAAATTTATTGAGTCGGAAGGGCATTTATAAAACATTTCCATAACGATCTTCAGACGGTTGTCGTCAAGAGCCGTAAAGGGTGGTTCGCCAAAATAACCGCGATAAATGAGCATGATCATTCCGTTTGCATCGGCAAGAGCAGTTTTGTCGTTGCGATGACCATTTAAGCAACGCAAATTATCCGCTTCCGGTATATGCGTATACCGGGGCGGCAAAGTTTCTTTGTGGTCATCGGCATACATTTGCATAGCAAGACCCACCTGTTTGAGCTTGCCTATGCAGTTGGATGATCTTGCCCGTTCCCGGGCCGCCGAAAGGGCGGGCAGAAGCATGGCTGCCAGAATTGCAATTATTGCGATAACTACCAACAGTTCGATCAAAGTAAACCTCTGCTTGCAAGCAGAGGCATTACGGGGTAATGCCTCAATAGTATTGTTTTTAACAGAAAAAATTTTCATGACATCCCCCCTTTTTTTACTTGAGTTCAATAACTTCTTCCGGGGAGAGAGCTTTTTCGTAGAGCTTCATATTTTTGACCAGCCCCTGAAAGGCGTAGCCGCCGCCCCGGTTGGCAGTAGCACCGATGGTGAAAGTGTTCTTGACATCCGGAATCACTGCGGGGGCGCTTTTGACCACTTTGCCGTTCAAATAAAGGGTGATGTTTTTGCCGTTGTAGGTCATTACCGCATCGTACCAGGTGTCGGGTTTGATCAGATTGGCTTTGGCATTGGTGGCAACGGTGGTTTTGGCATCCGCTCCATAGCGGCAATGGAAAGCTTTCCAGAAAAGGAAGATGGAAAACCCGTTGATCTTATCTGCACCATAACCATACTGGCAGAGCTGATTGCGGAGTTTCTGGTTATGGTTGGCGGCAGTCTTTATCTTGAAAAAGAGGGTAAAACCGTTGCTGATCTTGAAAGTTTTGGGCGGGAACACCAGCACCACGCCCCGGGGCTGTTTGGCGTCGCCGGAAAAAGAGAGGATCTTTTCGCCGTTTTCTTCGACCCACGACAATTTTTCTTTGCTGCCAACTGCCACTTTGCACTTATTGGCAGACTGGTCTTTGATGGCGGCAAAATCACCGCCGGTAAAGTTGATGTTGATTGCCGGTTCCGGTACAGCGGCAAAAGCACAGCTTACGGCGAGAGTCAAAATGGCGAGAACAGCATTCTTTTTCATTTGAAAAGTCCTTTCGGTTATTTTGTAATGGTAAAATTTTATTGCTATTATAATATAAAAAGATACCCTTTTCAAGTATTTATTTTATTTTGTGATGTTTTTCAATGAAAAATGTGCTTTTATTTACAAAAAATCATTTTTTGTAGAAAAATTGCAATACTTTCTTGAAATTTGTATTTTTGTGTGCTATAATATTCTTATTATGAACAGAAATAAACACATTACTTTGCAGGAAATTGCCGACGCTTCCGGTTTCTCCGTGGCGGTGGTTTCCCGTGCCTTGAGCAGCGATATATTGCAGAACCGCACCGTGGCGGCAGAAACGGCGGCAAATATTGTAGCCGTTGCCCGCAAGCTGGGCTGGATGCCCCGGCGGTCGGCGAATAAAAAGCGGTCGCTGGGTGCGGTGGGGGTGTTTGTGCCCGGCAGCAGCGGGGTTTTAGGGCAGGAGATGCTCGAAGCGGTAAATTATGTTGCCCGCAAAAGCGATACGCCCATATATTGTTATAACTCGGTGGATGGCGAAAGTTTCCGGCAGTTCTGGGATAATCACGGCTCCAACAGCCGTTCTGTCGGGGCGGTAAGTTATTACCCCGCAGACCCACGCGGCGAACCGGCTTTTATGGAAATGTACGAAAAATTCCGCAAACGGGAAGCCCCGTTGGTCATAGTGCATAATAATGCCCCGGATGATTTTCCGGCGGTATCGGTAAAAATCGACAATTTTTACGGCGGCAAACTTGCCGGTGAACACCTTGCCCAACTGGGGTGCAGAGAGAATTTTCTGCTGGGTTTCGGCTATACCAGCTACCGCTACGAGCGGCTGCTGGGCTGCTGCGAAGCGTTGAACACTCACCGGGTGCTTTACAACACCATTGTCCGCAAAGCGGAGTTTGATACCGAAGGTTTGATCGGGCAGATCGAGCGGCTTACTGATTGGAGTTCGCCGGAGCCGGTGGGGGTGTTTGTGGACGGCATGTATTCGGCGTTGACCTTGCACAACTATTTTCAAAGCCGGGGTTTGGTGATCGGCAAAAAAATCAAGCTCATAAGCTATGACGACTCGATTTGGATGGAGTGCGCATATCCAGCCATAACCGCCATCCGTCAGCCCTTTTATCAGATGGGCGAACTTGCCATGAAAAAACTTTTCAACATGATGCGGGGCTACAAAGAAACCACCGAATACATCAAGCCGGAGTTGATCGTGCGTGCCAGTACCCGCTCGCAGAATTGAGCTTTTCGGATAGTCAGATCAATCAAAGATGACCTGCTCGCCATCAAGGTAGATGATCCCGTTGTGGAACCATGCCTTGCGGTTGTTGCCAATATATTTGCGGTTTTGTACGGTTTCGGCATGACCATCGTAAAAGACCACATTGCACCCGGTGCCACCGGGGTATTGAACCTGTTTGCCGTCTTCTGTTTCTGACGGTGTTACATCGCCGCCATGCCGCCACGCCATGTGCGCTCCATAGCTGCATCCGGGGCTTGTTTTGCTTGTTGTATCAGCAAAGATCTGTGCCAGACTGGGGGCAAGCAATGCACTTTCCTGCCGGGGGCGGAATTTACCGTTGGTCGTACTTGATTCCTTCTTATTGCTGGCATAACCGAAGCCCATGTTGTTATGCCCGTAATGAGTATAGCTGAACCGCTTTTTTTCGCCAATCGTAGTGGCTTTAAGTTCAGCACTTTCACTTGGACAGAGAAAGACGGCAAACTTGTGCTTGGTCGCTGTTCCGGCATATTCTCTGTTGGTGGTTTCGTTGCTTACATAAGATACCAGCTGGTTTGCCCAGAAGGTATTGGCTGAATCTGTTAATGTAGTACTGAGGATCCACCCTTCATTATCTGCGGCATAACTGATACTGCCAAAGCCCATTTGTTTCATGTTGCTTAAACAGCCGGAAGTTTTGGCAGATGCCCGGGCTGCGGAAAGTGCGGGCAGAAGTATTGCCGCCAATATGGCAATAATGGCGATAACCACCAACAGTTCGATCAAAGTAAACTGCCGCTTGCAAGCGGGTGCATTACCCTGTAATGCACCAAAGGAACACTCGTTGATCAAAGATTTTTTCAGCATGATTTTACCTTTAGTAGTTTTCATTTTTTATCTTTCGTTTTTACTTCTTCACCATTTATAAAATGTATACCGTTTTGAAACCATATGAAGCGGTCGGAATAGACTCGCTTGCGTTGAATGGTTTCGGCATGACCATCGTAAAACACACCGTTGGTGGCGGTTCCGCTGTTGTATTTTACGAATTTTCCATCACTTTCTTCGGTTTGGGTCAGATCGCCGCCATGACGATAGGCTATATATGAAGGCCAGTTGATTTGAGCTCCGCCCTGTTTTCTACTGGTATCCATCAGCATCACCGCCAGATCGGGCTGGAGCAGATTGCTTTCGTGCCGCCGGAAAAATGGGGTAGCTTGGGCATCAGCGCCGTCCATATCACTGCGTTCCCCAAAACCCACACTATTGAAGCCATAGTGTGTATAGGCAAAGTTGACTTTGCCGCGAAAACTCCCTTCCACCGGACAGCGGAATATCGGATATTGTTTTTCAGAATTGACATCGCTTGAATATGTGGGGGTGGTGGAGTCCCCAATGCTTACATAATAAAAGAGCCGCATCGGCCAGCTGGTATTCGCTACGCTGTTAAGCGTATTGCTCATAATATGCCCGTTGTGGTCGGCTGAATAACTTTGCAGCGCCATGCCTGACTGCTTGAGGTTGGCAAGACATGCTGACGTTTTTGCCGTAAGCCGGGCTGCCGAAAGTGCGGGCAGCAGCATTGCCGCCAATATGGCAATAATGGCGATCACTACCAAAAGTTCTATCAAAGTAAAACGCCGCTTGCAAGCGGGTGCATTACAGGGTAATGCACCCAAAGAACACTCGTGGCTTGAGAGTTTTTTCATACTATGCAACTTTCTTTGTTATATATAATAATTTTGTTATCTTACAGTATAACATATTTTTTACTGTATGTCAAGTCTTCCGGCGCGATTTTATGAAAAAAAAGTGGAAGCTGCTGCACGATTTGCAGTGTAGCAGCTTACTTGATAAATAATTGCGGATCAATAATTTTTTACTTGACCGGTTTGCGATTCATGTAATCAATACCTTCACGGAAAATCAAGGTGTTATTAGCTATAGAATCAAGCAGGGATCTGCTTACAGTTTCGGCATGACCATCCATGTAATTCATGTTGACAGCATTGCCGTTATATTTTAACTGGGTCGTTTCTGACTTGGTAAAAGAGACATCTCCGCCGTGGCGATAGGCTAACCCTTTGTAGCTGTAGGAGTTTATATCAGGTATCTGTGTGTTGGAGTTGTCCGCAGCAAATATCGCCCGGGAGGCATCAGCCAATTCGCTTGTATTACGGGCTTGCCGCTTGTTTTTATCCTTGTCCTTTGATGGAGTCCGCCAAGTGCATTCGTAACCGAACCCAAAAGAGTTGTGGGCAAAGTGAGTGAATTTGAACCCCTTGCTGGTGGTACCGCTGAAGGGAGTCGATTCCATAGGACAGGAATATACTGCATAGAGCTTTTCATTTCTTTCAGCGGAATAACCCTGATTGGTTTCTTCAGGATACATCACAGCGTAAATAGCTCTGTACCAAGTTTTTCCCGATGACCCGTCGAGCGTGGATGATACGACCCATCCTTCGTTGGCATCAGCATAAGCTATTGCCCCGAAAGCGATCTGTTTAAGGTTGGCTAAACAGCCGGAGGTCTTTGCCGACATCCGGGCTGCGGAAAGTGCGGGCAGCAGCATTGCCGCCAATATGGCAATGATGGCGATCACCACCAAAAGTTCGATCAAAGTAAAACCCCGCTTGCAAGCGGGTGCATTACAGGGTAATGCACCAAAGGAACACTCGTTGCTTGAAATTTTTTTCATCATAACTGTTTCTCCTGTTTGTTTTTATAAATTATAATACATTTTTTGATGTATGTCAAGAGCGCAAGACGATTTTTTTGCAAAAATATGAGATGATCCGGGCAAAAATTTTTTTATAAACGACCCGGAAAACGGCATCGCTCATGGCGTGCCTGATTCCGGAGCGCTGCTGTTTATCTCCGACCGGATATCATAAAAAACGCCAGCTTATTTTTTCTTGCTTTTTTTACCTTTCTTTGCCGGTTTGCGGACGGGTTTATTCAGCTCTTCCCACGACATGCCTTTGATCTCTTCCAAAGCTGCTTCGTCAGCCTTTTTGATTTCGGCTTCCAATGCGGCAATATCCACACCGTTGGAGTAGTTTGCATCGTTGGTGTAGATGTGAGTGGCGTAATTGGTGAATGTATCGCTGAATTTGCCGTTTTTCACGGTCACAGTGCGGTTTTCGCCCAGCACCCGGTAGGTCCCGTCGGGCAGATTTTTGCCGCTGATAGTGCATTTGATGGTATCGGGCATACTGTTTACGGCAATGATAAACTCTTTATTGTTGTGCTTTTTACGCATTGCAACAATGTAATTGCTGCTGGTGGATATCGGAAGTTTTTCCGGTTCCAGCAAGACTTTTTCCATGGCAGTCAATTCCGGGCCGATACCTTTCAGATAGCCCAAGTGCATTTCCGGGCTGATGAAGATACCGCTGTTGCGGATCGGGCGGTAGTATTTTTCCTGCGGGTCGCCGATTTTATACGGCACCATACCTGTAGCACCATGCACGATGGTACCGAAGACCAGACAGCGGATCTCTTTGTAGGTTAGGGAGCGGTTCTTCTTGCCCCGGGGTTTGAAGGCTTCGGGGCAGAACCATGTACCGTAAGGGGCAACCGTTTCGTTAACCAGCTTCATGCTGTAAAGCACCGAAGAGATACTCCGCTGCCAGCTGCCGTCCACCAGCGGGTGGGGGTACATATCCAGAATGTGCAAATCTGCATAGCCTTCGCGCTTGTTGATGCACCCTTCGGCGGTAAAGTCCAGATGGATTACCGGGTGATGGGGGTCAAGCTCCCGCAAAAATTTGTAAACATTGCGCAGTTCGGCACAGAACTCTTCGCCCTTGGGTTCGTCGGCAAGATACCATGCCAGAAACGCCGGGTGTTCCTTTACTGCATTGACCATTTCTTTCATCCGTTCCCAGGCTTCAGGACTCAGCTGCGGCTTGTAAGGTTTTTTAACCTTTACAACACGATCCTGAAAACCGTTAAAGCCGATACTGGTTCCGAAATACGGGTAGAAGAACACCTTGAGTTTATGTTTGTGGGCTTCGTCAAGAATTGCTTTTACACCTTTAAGATCACGTTGGTTGAGGGTGTAAAAGTGTACGGTATTGTAACCGGCTTCCGCCATTTCTTTGTAGAACACCGGTTTGTGGTTATTGGCTGCCAGAAAGCCCCGGGGAAAGAAGCGTTTGCCGTTAAGGAAAACTTCCCGGGCTTTGCCCAGATGCACGGTATTGCCTTTTTTGTGGGGTTCTACTACGGTAAAGGTTTCCTGCAAAGTACCTTTCAAGGCTTCGGAACCGCTGCTTTTTACGGTAAAAGTGTATTTGCCGGGCTGCCAGTCGGCGGCGTCCACCGTAAAGGTGCGGAGTGCGCCGGAAGTTTTTTCGGCTTGAGCAATAACTTTATTATCCTGATTGGTAACTGTAAGATGGGTCTTTACGCCTTTAAGGTTTCTGGCATCGGTCTGATAGTCGATGCTAATGCTGATGACTTTATCCAGCTGGTCGGGGAAAATACTTTTGCGGTAAAAGGGATTGTTGACCACCAGTTTGAAAGGTACTGCTTCCATAGTCAAACGGGCAGTAGTGTAAAGAACTTTTTCTTTGCCGACACGGGCAGTCAAAGTTATATCGTATTTGCCGGAAGCTCCTACGGCAAGAGGCATGGTAAAATTCATGGTTTTATCTGCCGCTGCATTGAGTTTTAGCCGGCTGAATGCAGCAATTTTGCCCGCTTTCCGGGCGGTTGCCTGCAAAATAACTGTGCCGCTGGTTTTGCCGGTCAGCGAGCCGTTAAGCACCTGCCGGGTGGAACCTTTGGCTGCCGGAACAGTTTTCAGCTCCATGGGGCCGGTTTTCCACTGATAGCGGGTAAAATCGTTGAAAGGCAGAACCAGTGCGGCAAATTTGTTTTGATCGGTAAAGCGGCCGGTGGGGCTGAATACGCTGTATTCGTTGATATCGCCGCCGATGTTGTGGCGGGCGATGTTGAAGTTGAAATTTTTGTTGTGGGTATTGACTATATTAAGTGCGTAGTAAGGTATAAAAACTTCGGCAGTGTACCCTTTTGCGGTGCGTTTGGTCGCCACTTGCCAATCCGAAGTCCACTTGCGGTCGCTGACTCCGGACAGATGGGTTATATCGCTGCGGACAGCATCGGGGCTGAAAATCAGCTGGCGTGCCGTATGCACATTGGGGTCATCCGGAATGGGGTCGTCGCCGGTGATAAACATTTCAATAGCATCATCCCGGTAAATACCGCCGTCAAAAGTTTTTACCGTTGAAACGATATTTTTGTCAGTGACATCAAATGCCCAATACAGACCGCTTTCCGACGCTGCCACCTGAAAAGTGGTGGGTTCGGCGGCTTTGATTTCCGGAAATTTAAAGCGGGTGAAGTTCCCATATTTGGCGGCTTGCTGCCAGACGGCTTCATCCAGCACCCCATCGAGTTTGATTTCGCCTGCCTTGACCGGCAGGGCTTTGACCGACGCATCGGCAGCGTGACCAAATAACGCCGTGCAGGTAACAGCGACAGCTGTCAGAGTTTTCAACAACATGAGCTTTTCTCCTGATTTTATTTTCAAGTTTGATCTTTATTTTCTACAATTATAAACGATTTGCCGGATAATTTCAAGAGGTACGATATACTTTTTATTGATACATCGTACCTGTTTTTTTGATTATGCGTAATAAATACGCAACTGTTTATTTTTTCAGATTTGCTTTAGCTTCGTCATCAATTTTTTTGATTTTTGCTTCCAAATCATAAATATTGATGGGGCTTTTGAACTCCAGATCATCAGTGTAAATGTGCGTAGCGTGAGGTGCAAATTCATCGCTGAACGCCGAATTGGCAACCTTTACGGTACGGCCTTCGCTGACCACTTTAAGCGTTCTGGCTTTCAAGCCGGGGGCGGTGATAACGCTCTTGATGGTTTTTTCGCTGGAGTTTACCGCAAAAATATACTCTTTATTCTGATACTTTTTCCGCATTACCATAATATTGGCACTGTTATCGGCAGCTGCCGGGAGTTTCTCCGGCGAAGTCAGCACGCCATCCAGAGCTTTGAGTTCCGGCCCCAAGCCTTCCAGATAGCCCAGACGCATATCCGGCGTGTAGAAGATCCCGGAGTTGCGGCTGTGGATGTAGTACTTTTGCGTGGTGCTGCCGATTTTATAGGGCATCATACCCGTAGCACCGTTGACGATGGTGCCAAAGACCAGACAGCGCAGCTCCCGGTAGGTCAAAGAACGGTTACGCTTGCCACGGGGAGTAAAGGCTTCGGGGCAGAACCAGGCACCGGCATTGCCGATATTTTCGTCCACCATTTTCATACTGGAAAATACCGAGGGCAGGCTCCGGTACCAAGTGCCGTCATTGAAAGGATGGGGGTACATATCCAATATATGCACATCCGCCATGCCGTCTTTCTTGGAAATACAGCCCGCTGCCGTAAAGTCCAGCGTGATGACCGGGTGGTGAGGGTCAAGTTTCTTCAACAGCGTGTAGACCTTCTTCAACTCATCGACCAATTCCGCACCGCGGGGCTCATCGGCAAGATACCAGCCCAGCAAGGCGGGGTGATCTTTTGCCATGTTGACCATCTTTTTCATACGCTCCAACTGCTCGTCGGTCATGCGGGGCTTGCGGAATTTGTTGGATTTTTTCAGATCCCTGAACCCGGTAAAGCCGATGCTGGTGCCCCAATAGGGATAGCAGAAAACTTTAAGATTGTTTTTATGGGCCTTATCCAGCACCACTTTTATATCTTCCAAACTGGGCCAGTTAAGTCCGTAGAACTGCACGGTGTTGTAACCGGCGGCTGCCATTTCTGCAAAATAGTGGGGCTCTTTGTGCTGACCGCCGATGAACCCGCGGGGGAAAAATGGTTTGCCGTTTACCAGCATATAGCGGTTTTCATCCACCCGCACCGAACTGACTCCGGGCTTGGCTGGGGCGATGATGCTGAAAGTATCGCTCAAAGTGCCTTTGGCAAATTCTTCGCCATCGGAGGTGATGGTTACGGTGTAATCTCCGGCGGGGTAGCCGGTCGTATCGACAGTAAAGTTCTTGACCAATCCTGCTTTGCCGGTTTGGGTGTTCATCACTTTTCCGGAAGCATCAGTTACGGTGAAAACGGTTTTTACATTTTTCATCAGCCCGGGGGCTGCGGCGTATTCACAAGTTACCCGCAAAGTTTTGTCCTTTTGATCCGGGTAGAAACTTTTCCGGTAAATGGGGTATTTTACATTGAGTGTAAAGCAGGTTGCCTGTATTTCCAGATCCGCAAGCTCATGGAAGAGCTTTTTGCCGTTGTTTCTGCCGGTGATGGTAATGTTGTATTTGCCGGATTTGCCGACTTCCAGCGGCATTGTAAAATTGGCGGTTTGATTGCTTTTGAGCTGCACTTTGCTGCGGTTGAACGCCACAACTTTACCGTTGCTGCGGGCAGTAGCTTGCAAGACTACAAAATCGTTGAGTTTACCATTGATCCTGCCGGTAAGAGTTTGCACCGTACCTTTGTCGGTGGGAACGTTTTTCAGAGCCAGATCGTTGAGCTGCCACTGGTATTGGTCAAACTCTTTGTAAGGCATTTCCAGCAAAGCAAATTTGCTCATGTCAGTAAAGGAGCCGGTCTTCTGCCAGGTGCTGATTTCTTTGGGACTGTCGGGGGTGATATTTTCTCTGCCAACATTAAAACGCAAATTCTTGTTTTGTGCGTTGGTGAAATCAAGTGCATAGCAGGGTATGAATACTTCGGCAGTGACCCCTTTGCTGTTGGGTTTTACCGCCGCCTGCCAATCGCTGTACCACAAACCGTTGCGGACTCCGGCAAGGAAAGCCCCTTCGGCACGGGTCCCGGCAAAGTTGAAGATGAACTGCCGGAAAGTCCGCACATTGGCGTCGTCGGGGATAGGATCGTCGGCAGAAATAAACAGCTCAATAACATCGTCAAACTTGGTGATGTCGCTGTCGTGTCGGGTCAGCTTGGCAACCACCGCTTTGTCGGTAATATCAAAAGCAAAGTAAACGCCGTCGGGGGATGCTGCAACCTGAAAAACCGTCTGTTCGGCAGCTTGAACATTCTGATTGCGGAGCTGGCAGAAGTTGCTGTAACTGGGAGCTTTTTGCCAGACATTTTCGGCAAGAACGCCATCGAGTTTGATTTCGCCGGATTTTACCGGTACTGCTTTGATGACAGTTTCAGCGTAACTGGTCAGCGTCAACCCGGCAGCAACAGCAAGAACAATGTGTTTTACAGACATGTTTTGTTCTCCTTATTCGCCAAAAATCGAGATGTATTTTTCGGCAACCTCTGCCGGAGTTTTGCACACATTGTAGAATTTAAGATCATCCAGATCGCCGTGCAGGGGGTAGCAGAAACCGTTTTTGTAGCTGCCAAGGGAGAGAATGCGGTTTTTTACCGTATTTTTAATGGAGATATCCTTTTTGCTTGAGAGTACGCCGTCAAGGTAGGCGTAAAGGGTCTTGCCGTCGTAAGTCATGGTCAAAAGGTGCCACTCTTCAGGCGTTACAGCCGTCTGGTTGTGGCTGGTACCGGCAGACTGGAGTTTTTTGCCGTCGCCGGAACGCAAGCTTATGCTGTTGTAGTAAAATGTCACCCGCACGCCGGGACCCCGTTCACCGTCAGCAACGCTGAAAAGTTCCCGCTGGAGTTTGTGGCTGATTTGGGCATCAAATTTTACAAGTGCTTCGACAGTAAAGGGCTTGGTGAAATCGAATTTGAAATTTCTTACCAGAATCGCTCCGGCTTTGTTGCCTTTGTATTTGCCCTGAAATTTCAGCGCTTTACCGAGTTTGCCGTTGGTTTGCTTTACCGCTTCCGGGGTGCGGACGGTGCCGGTATATTTTTTGTCAGCAGAATAAATTTTGCCGTTTTCAAAATTTTCAAAGTCAAACGATACGACCGGGGCGACTTCCGCGCAAAGGGTTGCGGCACAAACCGCGAGCAATAAAGATACTCTCTTTTTCATTACAAGACCTTTCCTTATTTATTTGCAAAAAGAAAAACTCATTCTACAATATAGTTTTGTTTTACTGAAAAATCAAGTAAACAACTGTTTTTTTTGATTATAGCTCACCGTCCCAGTTGAGTTTTTGCTCCTGAAGAGGTGTTGTTATAAAAATATTCTGAAAAGCAGCCGTTTCACTTGCTTATTGTTGTTATATATCAGTATATACGATATTTACAATTTTTCAAGAGTGCGACTATGGAATTTTTTATTTTTATTGGCATGGCTGCTTTGGCATGTTTACTTTTGCCGGAATAAAAAATCCGCCTGCCGTTGAGCGGCAAGCGGAACATCAGCTTTGCATACAAATCAGCTTATTCTGCTGATCTTACTATCTTGGCGACCAGCAGCGGCAGTTTCCAGCCCTTTACTTTGTAGAATTCGCCGTAAACCCGGACTTTTTTATCCTGATATTTTCCAAAATCGCAGCGGTTGGGCATGACCATATAGCGGGGGATCAGATCCTCGGCGCCGGAAGGCTCGTAAAGCACATGGCTGACGCTTTTCAGGTGGCTTTGTTTCTCCTCATACACATAGCCGGTAACAGTTATATCTTTGCCGGTGGTAAGAAAATTGCCTTCCAGATTTATGAGTTCTTCGTTGGGCAGCACTTTGCCGGTTGGAACTTTGAATTTGGGCAGTTTGCTCAAGGCCGTTTTATCGGCTTCGATCGCGGGGCGGCCCACATAAAACTCCACCCCCGCCGGCGCCGAGATCTGCACCCAGCCGGAACTGGTGGGCTTGCCGTGAATTTTGACCGCTGTTCCCCGCCGGGCAAAACCCACTGTTTCATAGCCGGTACTGGGGCCGGAGCGGAGATTCACCCCCCGGAGCAGTTTACCGTTTTTTACAAACTCGTTCATGATCCAGACCCGGCTGTTTTCCGGCGGTTTGATTGCCAGCCATTGATTGCTGACCCGGGTGATCTCCACCGGATTATCTTTGGCAAGTTTGGCGACCGCCGTGTACTTGACTCCGGCTCCGGCGCGCACGTTGAGCGGGAATTTTTTGACTGTACCCTGAACCGTACCGGCCGCAAATACAGCACTCATTGCCAACAACAGATTTGTTACAAGAAAAATTTTCATAGCCACAACCATCTACTTTCGCTAAAAATTATACTTTACTATACAGCAAATAAGTTTGTTTGCAAGAATTTTTTTTAAGAATAGCTTTTACCGCGCCTTATATCCATAAAAAAGACCCGGCCCGGAACGGCATTGCACCGCTCCGGACCGGTTTTACGGGATGGGAATCCAATGGGGGATCCGATATATTAGACTGGATTTGTGTCGATCCGGTTCCCGTTTTTATATGAAAATCACAAAAAATCTGCAAAATTTTCTGAAAAAACTTATTTTCGCTGGTTTTTGACCCGCAATTCGATCTTCTTCAGGAATTCAGCGACTTCGTTCCAACTGTCCGGACGCAGATCGGGATTTTTTGCCAGCATACGATCGATGAAATCAGAGAGTTTTTCATCAAAAAATCCCAACCGCGACTTCAAAGATTGGGGCTTTTCGGTCAGCTGCATTTGCAATATTTCATCCATATCCAGCGAATACAGGGGTGGTTCGCCCGCAAAAAGTTCGTAAAGCATGGCTCCAAAACTGTAAATATCGGTCTTGGCACCGATTTTTTCGTATTCGCCGCGCACCAGTTCCGGCGGCACATACAACGGCGTTGCCATCAGGGAATCCACTTCGGTAATATCATCGCCGAAATGCGCCTGACCCAGGTCCGCCAGTTTGGGTTCGCCTTCCGGAGTCATCAGCACGTTTGCCGGTTTGATGTCGCCGTGAACCAGTTTCACCCGCCGCCACGCATAAGCCAGAGCTTCCGCCAGCCGGACTGCTATGTGCAAAGCCTGTGAAAACTCCAGCGCTCCAAAGTCGTCGAGCTGTTTTTCCAGCGTTTCGCCTTCCACTAACTCCATGGCAAAGTAGCAAACTTTATTTTCGTCGACTCCCGCTGCCAATGCCTGCACGATGTTGGGGTGTGCCACCCGTGCCGCCGCCCGGGCTTCGGAGAAAAACTGTTCGAGGTGTTCCGGATCGTTTTCATGTTCTTTCAGGATCAATTTCATAGCCACGTCCCGGCAGAGCAGGGGCTGCTGCGCTACATATACCACCCCGTTGGCCCCCCGGGCAAGTTCGCCGATAACGATAAAATCCCGGACGACCGTGCCGGCAAAATCGCCTTTGAATTTTTTGCCGCATGCCGGACAGATGCCGCTTGCCAGATTGGTTTTCAGCGTATCAAAACTTGCTTGACATTCGTTGCATTGATAAAGCATTGTATCACTCTTCTGTTTTTTACCTTTGTCAATTCAGCTCTATAGTGTATTCAAGTTTGCTTGTGCTGCCGTCAGCTCCGGCAAGGGTCATGCTGCCGTTATACAGCCCCGGCGCCAGCATTTTTCCCACATCAGCACTCAACAAAAATATCTCCAAACCTTCAACTCTGCCGATAAACCTGTCAGGCAGCAGCTGGTGCTGCCATGAGCCGTTTTTCAGCAAATACTGCACCTTCTGCAGTCGGGTTTTTATTGTGCCGCCGCCCGTCGCCGCGGCTATGGGCGAGGCTGAAAGTTCTGCATCAAGTTTGGCTCGTCGGGAAAGCACCACCACTGCGGCATGGAACTTTCTGCCCCGGAATGCCTGCCAGACGGGAGCTTTTACTGTATTGTTCAAGACCATACAATCACTCTCCGGCAAAACATTGGCTCTATTTATGCCCAGCAGCAGCGCCGGAGAACTGAACTGGTTATTTTCCAGCATGGAGAACAGTTTTTGAAAACGCGCCAACTGCAAATAAAGCTCCAGACTTTCCTGACTCCAGACGGCATTTTTCCGTTGCGAAAGTTGTTGCAGCCGGGCAAGCAAATGGTGCAGAATATGCTCAAAAGATGTTGGTATATTCTGCATTGCCAACGCGTCAGACATATCCTTTGCCGCTTGCGGGAGCGTTATGGCTCCGCCGGTCAGCATCCGGGGATCGGTCACCGGCAGTGCGGCAGAGTTTTCTGTGGTGCGGTAGAGCATATATTCAACAGCTCCTGAGCCGTGCAGTACACACGGCACAGCCGAAATCAATATTGTGAATATTGCCCAACCGTAAAGTTTCACCGTTACTGTTCCTCTTTCTTTCTGCTTTTGGTGCTCCGTCTTTTGCGGGGAGTTGTGGCCGAAAGCATACTCTGGAAACGCAATGTATCGCCATCAACAATTATTTCAACAACGCTGTTACCCGGCAAATCACCTTTGAGCAATTCTTCCGAAAGTGGATCTTCCAGATAGCGTTCCACCGCTCTCCGCAGCGGACGCGCGCCATATTCCGGCTCAAAACCCTTGTTCAGCAAATACTCCAGCGCTGCATCCGGGCAGATGAGTTTGATGCTCTTTTCTGCCAGACGGCCGGTTACTGCATCGACTTCCAATTTTACGATCTGCAGCAGATCGGAGCGCTCCAGTTTGCGGAAAACTATGCAGTCATCCACCCGGTTCAGGAATTCGGGCTTGAAATATTTTTTTGCCACCGACAAGAGCCGCTCGCTCTCTTTGACCGAAACACTTTGCGCATCGGCAGCAAAGCCCATGGAGGCACTTTTGTTCAAAAGTTCCGCCCCCACATTGCTGGTCATGATGATCACCGTATTGCGGAAATCCACCTTGCGCCCCAGCGAATCGGTAAGTTTGCCTTCTTCCAATATCTGCAAAAGCATGTGCAGCACGTCGGGGTGAGCTTTTTCTATTTCATCAAACAGCACCACCGAGTAGGGGTGTCGGCGCACTCTTTCGGTCAACTCGCCGCCTTCGCCGTGCCCCACATAACCGGGGGGAGATCCTACCAGACGGCTGACGTTGAATTTTTCCATATATTCGGACATATCCACCTGAATAAGCGCGTCGGAACTGTTGAACATAAACTCCGCCAGCGCTTTGGCAAGCAGCGTTTTGCCCACCCCGGTCGGCCCCAGAAAAATAAATGAACCGATGGGGCGAGCCGGATTTTTCAGCCCGGAGCGGGAGCGGCGGAGAGAACGGGCGATGGCGGAAACGGCTTCGTTTTGTCCGACGACAGTATTTGCCAATTCTTTTTCCATGGAAAGGAGTCGTGCCGATTCGCCGTCTTTCATTTGCTGCACAGGAATTCCGCAGAGTT
>JAFVQX010000179.1 GCA_017504585.1 Lentisphaeria bacterium | reverse complement strand
GGGGCAGCGGCAAAAAGCGATACGCGGTATTCTTCAAAGTTTTTGGTGTGGTTGGTCAAATGCAGAACTTCCGGACGCACTTCATTACCCGCCAGAGTCACAGTAATTTTATCTTTAAGCTGATTGTAATCGGGCAAAACCGGCACCTCCGGCGAAGTTGTCGGCAGCGCAGCGGTCAGGAAAAAAACGCTGCTGCCGGCAGCTTGGCGGGCAACTGCCTGTTCTATGACTTGTAAACGTGCCAGCTGCCGGGCAGGATCATTCCAGGCTGCAAGCGCATCAATTTCAGCAATAGCTGCACTGTTATTGTGATTGGCGGCTTTTTTGCGCAGAGCGGCGATTTCGCGGGTTATCAGATCCGAATTTGTCAATATCCTGCCGAAAAATTCCGGATTGGCAAACTCTGTACCAATGGGGTTCCAGGATCTGAATTCCCCGCTCTGACTGCGGTAAACGGCAGCATTGAACCCCAACAGAATACCTTTTTCCACATTGTCGCGGTCCAATGCCAGCACGGCATAAGGAATGGTAAAAACACTCTGCCAGCGGTTGTCCGGTAGTTCCGTAACCACCGCCTGCCAGTTACCGGCGGCTCCGGCAGCAGCTTTGAGTTGACTTTTTTTGCCGCTTGCCGATACCAGAAAGTGATAAATATCCCCCTGCCGGAGCGAGGGATCAAAAATCACTTCCATCATATCGCCTTTGCGCAAATCGGTGCGCAAAGAGTGTTCGCCCTGCACGGTAATGATCAAAGCGTCAGCACTCTTTTTTACCAGCACCGTATTGGCAGAACCCTGCGGCTGTTTGCTTTTGAGGTCAATAAAGTTATCCTGTACTGGGCCATTGACGGTAAGCACCCGCCATTTGGCATCACCGCCGGCAGGGATGCCGACGGCGGCTGCCGCCGGGGGCGCAGCGGGAACCGCTTCTTCGATCACAACTTTTTCAATGAGCATATAATCCCCCACGGCAGGCAGATTTTTATCCTTGCTGTTGCCGCGGATGGTTACGCAGAACGCCGCCCGCAAAGCATCGCTGCCGGTTATAAATTCGCCATTGATGGTGTTGGATTTATCCGCTTCGGGTGTCAGTCTGATAATGTTGCTGCGGTTGGTCATAGTCAAACGTTTGCGGCCGCCCCAGAAGCCGGGTTTGCTCCATTGATCGACCTGAACATAACAGCTCACCGCCGGAACAGTCCCCCGGTAAGTCATTGAAAAACGGTAACGGGTATTGGGTTTGACCTTTACGCCCCCATCTTTTTCATTGCCCCAGGCAACCGCGAAGTAACAAGTATCGGGTTGGCCTGCTTTTTTAGTGGGCTTAACATAGACAATGCGGCACGCTTGGGCGGCGGCATCGTGGGAAACTTTGAAGTTCCCGGGCAGCATATCACAGCGGAGACTGCGGATGGATTTTTCAAAATCACCGTCATTGATCAGATTAACTGCCTTGACCGGAGCGGGGAGTGCCGCAGGTTCGGCGGCAGCCGGAGCGGCGGCGGGCGGGAGATTGCTGATTTCTTCAATGGAAATTTTATCCACGAGCAGATAATTGCCCACTTCCGGCATATTTTTATCCCGGGCAGTACCGCGGATATTCAAGCCGAAAGTGGCGCGTTTGGCATTGCTGCCGGTACGGAATTCGCCTTTGATAAACTGTTCCGTATCAACTTGAGCAGTAAATTTGATGATATTGCCGCTGTTGATGATATCCAACCGGCGGCGGCCGTCCCAGAAACCGTCACCATTCCATTCAATGACCTGCACAAAACAGCTTTTCTGCGGCACATTGCCTTTAACGCTCATCGAAAAACGGTAGCGGGTGTTGGGCTTGACCTTTACGCCCCCATTTTTTTCGGCACTCCATAAGATGCTCAAAAAGCATGATTCCGGTTCATTGCCTTTTTTGTAAGGTTTGATATACTCAATACGGCACGCTTTGTTCCAGGTGCGGTCCTCGGTAATGTTGGTAATCTTGAACGTACCCGGCAGCATATCGCAGCGGGCAGAGCGTACAGACTTGTCAAACTCCGGGTCAGGCAGCAGATTAGCACCAGTCAGAGCAAATCCGGCGCACAAACAAAGAAATCCAGTCAATATTTTCATTGTAAAACTCTCTTATTTATTCTTTTTAAGTATTTTCGACAATCTTTTCCACGCCATCTTGGGTCGGCGGTAGCCATCGACCAGCCCCTTGAAGTTAAAGCCCATCGGACGGCCCTGGGAAGCATTGGAGACATAAGTGCGTGCATCGCAATACTGCCAGAACCAGACGCCGCTGAAACGGGATTTATTCTGTATATGACGCAGCACAAACTCCTGCAAATCCGCCTGATACTCTTCGCTCCAACGCTGTCCGCCGAGAAATCCCGGCATGGCTTCGGCACCGACTTCGCTGATAAAGAAAGGTTTATCCTTATATTCTTCGCGGGAGACAAATTCCACCAGTTCATCCAGATGCTGAGCGGTTTTTTCCGGAGTAAAGAATTGATCTTCACCGCAGTTGTACCACCCCGGATAGGTGTTGAACGAAATAATATCCACCAGATCCAGACAGCGGTCGTTCTGCATCCGGTAAGTAGCGTAAGTCACCGGGCGGGTCGGGTCAACTTTGTGCAGCATATCACTCAGGCTGCCGATCAGCGGACGGCTGGTATCCAGCTGACTTACACATTCATTAAGGAAGCCCCAGATGATCACGCAGGGGTGATTGATGCTTTTCAGAGCCATAAATTCAGTTTCGCGGAGCTGTTTCTGCTGAAAGGATTCATCAGTCATATACCGTTCCTGATTGCCCCAGCCGAGCGATTCTTCCCACACCAGCATTCCGATACGGTCGCACAGACTCAAAAAATAATTGCTTTGGGGGTAGTGGCTGCCGCGGATACAGTTGAACCCGGCTTTTTTGAGCATCAAAAGGTCTTGAATCTGAATTGATTCCGGCACGGCGTAACCGAAATCCGGATGGGCATCGTGACGGTTCACGCCGACTAAAAAGAGTTTTTTGTGATTCAAAAATATTTCGCCGCTGCGGACTTCCACCGTGCGCAAGCCGAATTCAGACTCAAACTCCACATCATTGATTTTTACTTTGATACAATGCAGATGGGGAGATTCCGGACTCCAAAGTTTCGGCGACGGCACTTGCAGAGTCTGACGCATACTGCCATTGCAGAGCTGGCACTTTACCGGTGCGGCCTGATCGTCAAATGCTATCAAGGCTTCGGAGCAAGCCGCACTGTTTCCCCACAGCTGCAGCTCCACATCCACAACACCCGCATCGGCATCTTTCGGCAGTACTTTCAGGTAATCCAGATCAAATTCGCCGATTTCCCGGATGGAAACTTTGCGGTAGATCCCGCCGTGAGCATAAAAATCGTAATTGCGGCAGAACATTGAAGATGAAGTATCATCAAATTCATTATTGACCGCCACGATCAATTCGTGACTGCCTTTTGCGCCCGCATCAAAGCGCAAAGTCCGCTGCGAAAAAGCACAATCTATGGAGCCAACGGATTTTTTGTCCCAGAAAATTTCTGCTCGAAGCCCGATACCTTCCAGAGTCAGAGCCACTTTGCCGCCAACGTCAACAGTGCGCCGGTAAACCCCCGTACCGCGTTTAAGCCAGTAATCCGGCAGCAGGTCAAAACAGCCCGGAACCGGGGCGAACGCATCAAACACAAGTTCAGTAACAGAAAACGTCTCTACCGGTTCAGGCAGAAAAGTGAAATCCCACATTCCCGATAAATCAATTTTTTTATCAAGCATAACCATATCTCCATAAGCTATTTTTTACAAAGTCAACTTGCAATAAACTCATACTGTGTTATAATATAACAAATTTGAATTTTATTGTCAACAGTAAAAATGTAACAGATAAACGGAATAATGTAATTATGACAAGATCAATTTTCCGCGACTGTGAATTTGCTTTGCAAAGTCAGCAGAATCCCACTGCTTTCATCCGCTCGGTGGGGCATTTCCGGCTCAATGCTCCTGATCCGACCAGCTGGTGGAAGGGCGCAGACTTTTGCGAACTTTTCTGGTGTCTGGACGGCAGGGGGTATTTTGAACTGGACGGTCAGCGTTATCTTTTCCGGCCGGGGGACGTATGGTATTATCCCCGCGGCAGTTATCACTGTTTTTATCCGGCAGAGGGTTTTCTGCATTACCGCTGGTTCACTATTCAGGGCAGTTCCGCCCAATCGCTTTTTGAAAGCGTGAACCTGCCGCGGGGGCTTTCTTACGGCGGCGACTGTCCGGAAAATCTTTTTGCCGAACTGGAACTGGGGATCCGGCACAGCACAAAATTGCAGCGTATGCAGCTCTTGGCAAAGGGATTTGAAATCCTCTGTTGCGCAGCATCCGGCGGCAAACGCAAGCGTCAGCAGCTTGATTATCTGGAAGAAGCGCGGCTGGTGATGGAAAAAAATTTCAGCAATCCTGACTTGAATATATTGCAGCTGGCAAATATTCTGCACATCCACCGTGTCCAGCTCAGCAGAGAATTCAAAGCTCAATTCGGCGTGACCATATCGGAATATTTGCGCAACCTGCGGATGCAGAAAAGTCTGGAACTTTTGCGTGTCGGCAATATGACTCTGGAAGCCATCGCCGCTGCCAGCGGTTACAGTTCAGCCGATTATCTGGGCAAAGTTATAAAAAATGCCACCGGCGAACACGCGCGCATACACCGGTGTAATCTGCCGGATAAAAAGATTTTGCTGAAAAATCAGTGATCAAGGCTGTATTTAAGGTATAAAAAAACTGCCCGTTGAACAGATAACAGGCAGTTTGATCTTTATGCAGCGGAGGTTACTTGGCACTATCAGTAACTGCTTCAAGTTTGATGTCAGCAAATTCTGCGACCCCTTTGACGGCACTCACCCAGATCAGGAGGCGGGCATCTTTTTTGAATTCCGGCATCACAATAACTTTTTTGTACTCTTTCCAATCAGCGGGGAATCTGCCGCCGATGGACAAGCCTGCCCCTTTTTGCAAAGACGCCGTTGACCAGCAGACGGAAACGGCATCCTGCTGAGAAGTCCAATATGCACGGTGATTCACCATCCCATTCATAGAAAAAACGGAACTCAAGCAGGGTGTGCTGCCATT
>JAFVQX010000178.1 GCA_017504585.1 Lentisphaeria bacterium | reverse complement strand
GTAAAGTGTTGCTTTGAAGGCTATCAAGCCGTAGGCAAAACTGTTGAATATACCAAAAAAGTAGCAGGATAACTTTCCTTTGCCCGCCCACAAACTGTAAAGCACCCCCGTGATCGATGCCGCCACACCGAATGCCGTATCCCCCAAACAGAGCGACAACCCGGCAGTAAAGAGAGTGCAGAAGATCATCCACACCCATTCCGCCGGATGCCAGTTGGCAAATTCTTTGATTATAAAATTTTTTATCATGGTATTTAACGAAAAAAAAGCGGCAGTCGCAAAAACTGCCGCTTCCTTGTAAGCATAAGCTATTAGCGAGCGTAGTATTCGATCACGCTCATGATCTGGACGTTCACCGGGATCTCGTCGAGATTGGGTTCACGAACCAGAGTGGCTTTCAGAGCTTCCAGATCCACTTCCATATAAGCGGGGACGGTGCTGTTGCTCTTCTTGGCCATTTCGGCAATAGCCGGAGATTTTTCGGCATTGATGGTGATGACACTGCCGGGCTTGACGATGGCGCTGGCACGGTCAAGACGCTTGCCGTCGACCAGAATGTGGCCGTGGTTGACGATCTGCTTGGCAGCAAAGATGGTCGGAGCAAAACCGGCGCGGTAGACCATGGCATCCAGACGCTGTTCCAGCGAACGGAACAAACGTTCGTGGGTCTGACCCAAACCGGCCTTGGCTTTGGCATAAGCGATACGCAGCTGCTTTTCGCTGATAGCATAGTGGTTGCGGAGTTTCTGCTTTTCCATCAGCAAAGTGCCGTAGGTGGAGAGCTTGGCACGACGGCCTTTACCATGAGGACCGGCCGGATAAGGACGCTTGACGCTCGGACATTTGGGGTCGCCCCACAGGCACTGACCGACGCGGCGGCAGAACTTGTGTTTGGCTTGACTTGCGGTAGACATTGATCTATCCCTTTCTTAAAGTATTTGTTTACGAAGTCGGAAACCTTGCTGACTTTCAGCAAAAAACACCTGTTTCCCGCAGTCAGGTGTCAAGCCCATAAATTCATAACATGGGGCCTGACTGCAACTTCAGAGCATTTAAAATAGCTCCAATAAGGAACTTTTGCAAATATTTGCCGGAAAAAATTTTGCTTTTTTTAATAAATAATCTGTTGCAAGAGTACAGTTTTGCGGTTATTGTAATATATTATATCGTCTGAAGAAAGGGTTTATCTATGTTTTACCGTCTGTTTATACTTTTTTCGGCTGCATTGATATTGGGCTGCGGCTGTTCAAAAAAAACTGTTCCCGATCCGCCGCTGGCGCGGGCGGAATTGACTTTGCGGCTCAATGACGCGTTGAAGCTTGCCCGTTACGGCGAAGCGATCTCGATCATTGACAAACTTCTGGCACTGGATCCCGACGATGCCGACCTTATGGATATGCGCGACCGCATCATCGGCAATATATGTGTTGAGCGCACCCAGCAATATATCGACCGCAAAGAGCTGGAAAAGGCCCTTAAATATGTGCAGAAACAGCGGCGTCAATACCCCATGCTCCCCCGCTTGCAGATCCTCGAAGCCGAAGTGAGCAACCTGATCGCCATGCGGGATGCCGCCGCCGAACTTGCCCGGGCAAAGACTATTCCGGAGCTGACTGCGGCTTTGGAAAAAATCACCCCCATGGCAGCCGGAAAAGATGCCGCAAAAATCCTTGCCAAAGATATTCAGGCCCGGAAAAAGGAACTTGCCGCCATGCGGGATGCCGCTGCCCGGAAGCTTAACGAAGCTGTTCAGACAACCCGGCAAGCGCCGGAGGCGGGCGATAAAAATCCTCCAGATGGAGATAAAAAACGGTAATGAAAAATTGTTTTTTCTTCCGGGGGCTCCTCCTTGTCTGGCTGTTGGGCATCGCATCGGCTGACGCGGCGGAGAGCGCGGACAAAAACACCCGATATTTTCATCTTGCCGGTCGGGATTTCACCCGCCGGGAAGCCGAATTTATTGCCGGAAAACACAGCGATCTCGTCAGCGCCGTGCAAGCCAACTATGCTGCGGCGGCGGCGATCGTGCTTTGCGATCGCGCCGGGATCAAACTTTCTCCAGAACACACCAGACAGACTCTGGAGCGCTCTCTTTTGCTGATGCTGCCGGAAGCCAAAAGCAAATTCCTCGAAAGCCTCAAGTCCGGAAATCTTACCCTTGAGCAATGGCTCGACCGGGAAAAACTGCATTTTGCCAATCAGCTTACCGATGCTTTGCGCAGGTGGTATATCAAACTCCACGGCGAAAGTTCACCCATCCGCAGCGAACATATCCAATCGTGGTATTTCCGGAATATGGACATCTTCCGCCGTATCAAGCTCGATATGAGTCAGGTGTGGGTCTTTGCCCCGGGCGATAGATCCGGTCTGCGGCAAGCCTGTGGTGCTTTGCAGCAAGGTATGCCCGCTGTGGCGGTGCGCCGGAAATATGCTTTGAATGTCAATGAAGATGCAGTTCTGGAGGATCTGCACCGGAGCAAGTTTCAACGGAAAAAACTGGGGAGTGACTTTTGGGAAGTTGCCGGCGATAAATATTTGCTTTTGATCCGCCGGAGTGGTTTGAGCTGCACCTATTTGCCGCTGGACGACACTTTGCAGCAAGCCGTGGGCAACGCCCTGTATGACGCGCTGGCCAAGGCGTATCTGGCAGAAGTAATGAAAAAAGAATTCGCCGATAAAGAAATCAAATTCTACTGAAAGATCGCAGCTTTCAGCGGCTCAACACCACCTGACCCTGAAAAGTCAGATTTATCCGGGTGTGATCGTTGCCGTGGCGGCGGGCATTTTCGATGGCGCTTTTCAGCGTATCCAGCCATTCGGGGTAATTGCCGGTGGGCATGGTAACGTGATAGCGCCGCACCATGCTGCGCACCCGGTAATCCATATAGACCACCAGTTTATCCGGCTGACTCAAATTTATCATCACCACCGAAAAACATGGATAGCGCTGTACGCTCATGATCAGGTTCAAGGCTTCCTGCAGGGCGCGGTGCTGTTCGCCCACTTTCAAATAGGTGTGCTTCATGCCGTTGATCACCGGCAGCCGGGGATGCACCCCGAAGCACTCCCGGGAATTCATGACCACGCAGTTGGCATCCACTACCTGCGGCGAATTGGGCCGGCCGATAAAAGCCCGGGGGATCCGCTCTTCGATACGGATATTCAAAGTATCGGGCAGAGTTTTATACACTTCGGCATCGGCGATATTGGGTACTTCCAGCAAAACTTTTTTGAGTTTGGCGGGGTCAAGATCAAAAAGATTATCCCGGACAGGGCGCAGCTTGAGTTTATCCATAAGTACCCGGCGGTTATCGATACCTTTGCCCCAGTAGCCGCTGGACTCGATATTGACCACCCGCAGCAAAAAGTGTTCATTGCCCTTGAACATACGGCTTTTGAGCCAGAAAAGCGCAGCGGCGCACCCGGCAATGAACAAACAGAGCATTGCCAGCAGAATGATGCCGCGGAGCAATTTCTTTTTTTCCTGCCGTACTGCCGGATTGGCAGCGGCGGTGGTTTTATTTTTGCTTCTTACAGCCATAGATACCTCGTGAACGGTTGGATATTGTTGTTAATATAACCGCTGATCGGCATTTTTAAAAGCGCCGGAAAGTGAAAAGTGCGATTTTTTTTCAAAACCTCCTTTATTACAGTTGAAACAACCCGCAATCCATGCTAAATTACTTCCTGTGATAAAAGAATTGCAATAAAGAGATCTATGGAAAACAGCGCAAATAATATTCAGTTGGAAATGAATTTCAACACCCCCTCCGGCAACCGGTTCCGCCGTTGTCTGGAACGCGGGGTTTTTACCGTATTGTTTGAACACTCCGCTCCGGGCAGAGAACTGACCGATCAGGAAGCAGCCCGACGGCTTGCCCAGCTGGAAAAACAGGTGCTTGCCATCCGGGATATGCCCGTGGCGCTGGCGCTGACCGACCGCAAAAACTCCGACAGCAGCCGCCGGGCAGTGGAGTACGCCGCGTTACTGCCCGAAAAAAACCGCAACGCTCATCTGATTTATCTCTCCGGTCGCAACACTTCCCAGGAGAGCATGGGGGGCTTGATCGCCCAGGCAGTCAGCAGCAATCTGTCCAATCTGGTGGCAGTTTCCGGCGAAAGCCGCCCGGGTGAAACCTCCAAAAATGTGAGCGAAATGGAGTTTTGCGAAAGCATCAATACTCTGCGCTCTATGCATAACACCACCGTTCCTCAACCATTTTTTGCCGGAGCGACGGTCAATGGGCACTTGAATTCGGCACCGGCACTTTACAGCAGTTTGTTCAAATTGATCAAAAAATTCAATTCCGGAGCTGAATTTGCCGTGACCCAGGCGGGGTTTGATATGGCGCAGCTGGATGCTGTGCGCAAATATCTTTCGTGGCGCGGGTATCATCAGGCATTGATCGCCCGATTGATGCTGCTGACGCCCGAGCGGGTTGAAAAAATCATTGCCAACGCCATGCCGGGGATCACGATATCCGAAGATTTTCTGGCTATTCTGGAAAAGGAACTGCAATTTTCAGCCAGCCAGTTCGAAGCCGCCCAGTACCGGCGATTGGAATTGCAGGCTGCAGGCTGCAAACTCTTGGGATACAGTGGTATACAGATCGCCGGAGCCGATACTCCGCAAAAAATCGCCATTGCCGCCGAACGCATTGCCCGGGCACTGAAAGAATTCACCACCCTCCAGCAATGGGCAGATGAGTACAAATTCTATATGGCGCGGTCAGATATGGCACCGGCAGATGAGCATTTTTATTTGTTCGAAGATCTGCTGACCGGCAAAACCGGCGATACATCAACTCCGCCGCTGACAGAATTCACGGTGCCTGAATTGAGTTTTTTCAAGCGTTGCGGCGATATGGCGCGGCGATTTCTTTTTCCCGAAGTCGACACACAGGATGCCGACGAGCGGCGCTGGCTGAAAAAGCTCCTTGCCGGCTGCCGGGGGTGCCGGAACTGCCGTTTGCCCCAAACACAATTTTATTGTACCGAGCGCTGCCCCAAGCGCCTTGCCAACGGTATTTGCGGCGGAGTGCGCCATAACGGCTTGTGCGAAATCGGCAATCAGAGTTGCGTGCATCTGGCGATCTGGCAATCCGCCGAAAAACGCAAAATGTGTGACACGCTGGAAAACAACTTTATTCCTCCCGGAAACTGATAAAGAGTCCCCAAAACGCTGCCCGCATTGCGCAGAATGAATGAGAATGTATGGGAGGGTATGAGAGCAAACAGCCGGCAGACGCACCGCTCCGGCAAGCTATGCGCCGGGAAATGCCCGCCCACGCATAATGTCGCCCCGGCTGGCGGCACGATAACCCCGTTACTTCCCGTTATTTACCGTTATTTACCGTTCTGCCGCCACACACAATGCCGCCCGCGAATGCGGAGTATGGCGGCATCCTCCTACGCCGGAGGCTACGGAGGACAAGCCAGCCCCCCACGCACACACCCGCCCGCACAAGCACAAAAAAAACGCTCCCTCTTGCGAGAGAGCGTTTTTTATCAGACTTGTAGTATCAGACTACTAAATTATTAGTAGGTGATTTCGTCCAGACCGGCAAAGGTCTTAACCATATTGGCGTTAGCAACTTTGTTGCCGACATGGCCGCCGAGATACAGTACATTGACCGCAGTCGGGTGGTTGTTCTTGTTGGCGGCGCCAACGATAGTCTTTTCGTGCAAGTCAAACCAAGTAGCGCAACCGGGGTTGTCGCGACCGACAATAGTACGACGACGACCAGCGGTGGCACTGGCAGTAGTGGCATCATTATGAAGGATAGCATTGGCATAAGAAACAGTCTTTGCGGTATCCGCTGTGAAGTTTGAACTATCGCTGGGGCACTTGAAGAGCTTTTCAGCATTGTCAATTTTGATTTCAGTCAAATTCATACCCATAAAACCGCCCAACATCAATTGAGACCCCGGCCCGGTAATAGTACCGCCGGTTTCGGATTTGTCACCAACCAAAGTTACGCCATCGTTGTTGATGAAATCATCGCCATTAATCATGGCCACATAATCTTTGTTGACGCCGGAGTACATGAATTCGCCGAGGCCGATCTGCTTGAGTTTGCTTACGCAGTTGGCGGAACGGGCGCGTTCACGGGCGGCGGAGAGGGCGGGCAGCAGCATGGCAGCCAAAATCGCGATGATAGCGATTACCACCGTAAGTGTGATGACGGCAAGTGTCGCGGTGGCCGGGGCGACATTATGCGTGGGCGGCGGACTTGTC
>JAFVQX010000177.1 GCA_017504585.1 Lentisphaeria bacterium | reverse complement strand
GTTGGGGGATTGGGAAAGAACCGATCCAGAAAAGGTTTTTCCCTCTTCCCCAAGGCTCCCACATCAACCTTTATCGGGAACAAAACTTTTTGGTTCAGAGTTGGGCGTCTTCGGCGGCTGGCTCGTAGGCGAAATCTTCGCTGCGGGTATCTCCCCAGCGCTCCGGCCAGCGGTTTTTCAGGTAAAAAAGCAAGGCGCGGACATCTGGCGGCACATCTTTGGTGATGGTACGGCGCTTGAGAACTTCCAGTATCTCGCCGGTTTTTTTATCTACGATCTCTTCGGCGGTGGCTTCGTTGATCTGAAACCCCAGCGCCCGTTTGACTAATGCTGCTTCGGCACGCTCTTCGGGCGTGGGCGTTTGCAGTGCTTTCCGCAGTTCCGGGTGCTTTTTCTGCCAGCGCTCAAAGAGAGCGGCTTCCACACCCAGCAGCCGGATGATTTCATTTGCTCCGATGCCCATTTGGGTCAATATGCCGGCAAGTTCGGCTATTTCCCGGCGGTAGATGAGTTTTTTATCCATATATATTACTCCTGTTTGATTGTTTGATGATAATGCTGTGCTTCTGCCCACACGCGGCAAAAGAGCAACATAAAATGGTATTTTTTAGCAATAAACCTATTTATATACATTTTTGTCAATCGATTTTGATAAAAAATGAAAAAAAATCTTTTGCCGGGTTGATTTTTTGCTCTTATGAGTTTACAATAACAGAGTATTTTTTGAGTTTTGCAGCGTTTTCCGGCAGGATTTTGCCCGGTGAAGAGAAAAAATTTTTATGAAAGATACCAAACGCGCCCGGATAACCCGGGAACTTAAAGAACTTGTATTGAGCCGCAGCGCCGGAGTCAGCCGGTCGGAGGCAGCCGGATTGCTGAAGATCGATTTGCGGACGGCGGCGCTTTATCTGGAAGAACTTCGCCAAAGCGGTTTGTTCCGTTGCGAAGTCGTCGCCGGAAGCGGTAAGGGGCGCCCCCGGGCGCTTTACCGGAGCAATGCTGATAAACTGGCTTTTCTGGGCTTGCAGATAGCGGGCGATATGAGTGCGGCGGTCACGCTGGTGGACTCTGTGGGGCGCAAACTGGCAAGCAGCAAATACCGTTTGCCGGAAAACGGCAGCCGGTTATCCACTTTTTCGGCAATATTGGATATGGTGGAAGATTTCCGGGATTTTCCGGGGTACACGCTTTATGGCGTGGGGCTGGCGATATCCCGCTGGCTGCAGCCGCCGCTGGCGGGGGAGGATGCGTACGCCAATTTAACGGAATATCTGGCGCGGGAGAGCAATTTAAGCATCCATCGGGATGTAAATATCAACAGCGTGGCGTTTGCTCTTGCCCGCTCCATGAACTGCCGCAATCTGGCAGTGATCCACCTGGGCAAAGTCCTGGAGTTCGGTCTGGTGCTGGACGGCACTCCGGACGCTGATTTTACCCGGCGGGAGAAGTGGCTGGCGCACTTGTGCGTAAATCCTGACGGCAGCCGCTGTTACTGCGGCAAATACGGCTGTCTGGAAAATTATGTATCTTCCTGCGCCCGGGCTGAACGACGGCAGAAAAATGACAATCCGGCACTCAACCGCGCGTTGGGGGAAATGCTGGGCGTGGCAATGGTGCGTCTGGCGCGGAAATACCCGGTGGAAAAAATCATTCTGCTGGGTGCGGATGAGTTGTTTGCCGCCGCCGAAGAATACTTTTTGCAGCGCCAGACGCACCAGTGCTCTCTGGCAGCGAGTCATCAGCCGCCGGCAGTTGATTACGCCGCGGCGTTGGAAGCATTGCATTCGGATTTATACCGTTATACGGAAAAATCATAACACCTTAATCAACAGGGAGAATATAAAAATGGACAAATCTAAACTCGCCATCAATGGCGGCAGCAAAGCTGTTGACAGTCTGCCCAAGCGTTTTCACTTCGGCAAAGAAGAAAAAGCGGCTGCCGATGCACTTTTTGACCGGTGTATCGAAACTGGTAACGCCATCGGTTACAACGGCGCCCAGGAGGAGGCTTTCGGTAAAGAATTTGCTGAATATCTCGGCGGCGGTTTTGCCGATGGGGTCAATGCCGGTACCAACGCAGTGTATGTGGCACTGAAGTCGCTGCAGCTGCCGCCTTTTTCGGAAGTGGTCGTCGGCTGTGTTACCGACCCCGGCGGTATGATGCCCATTGTGGAACTTAACTGCATACCCGTACCGGCAGATACCGAACCCGGCAGCATGAACGCCGGTGCCAAAGAGATCGAAGCGCGCATTACCGAACGCACCAGTGCCATCGTGGTGGCCCACATTGCCGGTGAACCCGCAGATATGCCCGGAATTTTGAAAGTTGCCGAAAAATATGATCTGCCGGTGGTGGAAGATTGTGCCCAGGCACACATGGCACTCATCAATGGCCGGAAATGCGGTACTTTCGGTACCTGCGGAGCTTTCTCGCTTATGTTCGGCAAACACATGTGCGTCGGCGGGCAGGGCGGTGCAGTATTTACCAAAGATGAAGAACAGTATTGGAAGATACGCCGTGCCGCCGACCGGGGCAAACCTTTTAATCTGGAAGGCTGTACCAACGTGCTTTCGGCGATCAACTGCAATATGGATGAGTTGCACGCTGCTATCGGCCGCGCCCAGTTGAAAAAGCTCCCCGGCATCGTGGAGCGCCGTTTGGCTTTTGTGCAGATGATGTATGATCGCGGTTTTGACAAACTGCCGGGCATCTATCTGCCCCAGAAAGATCTCCGCGACGGTTTCCAGAGCTGCTACTGGTGGTGGCGTTTGCGCTTTGTGCCGGAAGAAATGAACTGCACCCGGGAAGAATTTGTTGCAGCAGTCGCCGCCGAAGGTGTAACTGTCAACCCCAATTACCGCGCCGCGCTGCCTGCCCGGCAGATGTGGTATGCCGACCGCGCTGCCCGCCACCCGTGGAACAACCCCCTGTATAAAGGTGATGCGGCAATGGAATATGCCACACCCAACTGCGACAAAGTTATGGAAACGGACTTCCAGTTCTTCATGTTTGAAAGCTACGGCGAAGCCGAAGCCGACAAGATCATGAATGCCTTTAAGAAAGTTTCCGACGCTTACTGCAAATAAGCTTCAAAAAGGTTTTGCTGCTGCAGACAATGAGTTGTTTGCAGCAGTTTTTTTGTGGAAAAATCATTGGTTTTTGCGCAGATCATCCAGCAGTTTGTTGATCGACGCAAAGAGTTTTTTCATATCAGGCGGCATTTGTGCCGGATTGCAGCGGCGGAATTTGTCGCCTTGCAGCCGTGACTCCATAACTGCGGAGATCTCTTCAAGCGGCATAAGCAGCGACCGGTGAAGACGACGCTTGAAGTACAGGGCCAATGCAAAGAAAAATGAGGTCATAAAAACGAGCCCCCATGCTCCTGCCCGCCGCATTTTTTGAGCTTGCAAAGCTGATTCTATAATAGCTCGTTTGTTGAAATTGGTCAGTTTGATTATCTCTTTGGTAAGCAAACTGCGATCCCGGGTGGCTCCGGAGTTGATCCGATCGGCGAGAGTTTTTATCTGCAAAACGGTTTCCCGTTCGCCGGCTTCGGTGATATTGTTTTCGGCGGCTTGCAGCGCGTTCAAAAATTTCTGTTGATCCACAGCAGGCTCCGCCAGAGCCAGAAGCATTTTTTCGCAGGCATCGAGGCTGACAACGTTGCGCTGGTAAATGCGCTGGATCTCCGGATCTATCCGCTGCAAGCTCCAGACTGCGCCGAAAGAGAGCAGCAGATTAAAGACGATCATCATCCAGACCCCGATGCTGATAAGTTTTCCTGATTGCATATTTTACGCCTCTTTGGAGAGTTTGGCAATGGCATTTTCGTCGGAAACTATCAACAGCATATCGTTTTCTTCCAGCGTTTTTTCCGGGTCGGGGCGGTTGAGTACGCCTTCGTGCCGGACTGCCGCAACGATGATGCCGTATTTTTTCGGCAACGCAAGCTGGATAAGATTTTTGCCCACCATGAAGGGCGGCAGTTTTATTTCCGTAAGATTCAGCTCATCTGCCGAATAATCGGCGATCATGTTGCGGTAGAGCAAATGAGTGGCAAAGCGTCTGCCGAAATCCTGTTCGGGGATAATGACTTCGTG
This sequence comes from Lentisphaeria bacterium, assembly GCA_017504585.1. Taxonomy (GTDB): domain Bacteria; phylum Verrucomicrobiota; class Lentisphaeria; order Victivallales; family Victivallaceae; genus SIG78. The sequence continues at coordinate 26,458 of JAFVQX010000177.1, read as the reverse complement.
GGCTCCCACCATAAAAAGGATCCGGCGGTAGGTGGCGTTGCTGGCACGGGCTACGATGTGTTTGCACCCCAGCTGACGCAGGAGAGCCGTGCAGATGATCGCTGACTCTTTGGCGGAATTGCCCATGGCGCAGATCACCGAATCCCGCTCTTGAGGACGCAGTTGAGCCAAAGCGTTTTCATCGGTTATATCCGCAGCCACGGCATGAGTAACAAAGCTGCCGGCAGCATCGACTTTTTCTTGAGAGATATCTACTGCCATTACTTCCACGCCCCGTTCCGACAGGGTTTGAGCCAGTGCCATGCCGAATTGGCCCAGACCGATTATCATGATTTGTTTTCGCATATTTGCCGCTTTCTTTTAAAGATTTATGCTAAAGGTATTTTTATTTGCGGATAACCGGGCGTTTTGCTGATTTGCTTTTCGAGCAGGAGCAAAAATAAAGTCAAAGGCCCGATCCTGCCGATAAACATTGCCAGCATGATGATTATTTGCCCCACCGCATCCAGACTTGTGGTGCAATTCAAGCTCAAACCCACTGTTGCCAGCGCCGAAACCGCTTCAAACGCCAGCTGTTTGGCCGGGAGTGTCTGGGTGGCAGTCAGCATAAAAATCGTCAGAATAAGTACCAATGCTGCCGAAATAAGTATGGCAACAGCTTTGTTGATAGTGGTTTGTGCTATTGTATTACAGGAAATATTGACCTTATCATCGCCCCGGATGGCGGAGCGGAATGTAAGCGCCAATACTGCCAATGTGGTGGTTTTGATCCCGCCGGCCGTGCCGCCGGGGCTGCCGCCGATAAACATGAGTATCAGCATTACTATATATGACGGCATACTCAACAAGGCAAAGTTTACCGTGTTGAATCCGGCGGTACGCAATGTTGCGGATTGGAAAAACGCGTTGACCAGTTTATCGTACCATGGCAAATCTCTGAAAATACCGTCCCACTCAAAAAGCAGCAGCAGAAATGTTCCGGCAACCAGCAAGATGGCGGTGGTTTTCAGTATAAGTTGCGAAACTACGGGCAGCTGGCGGTACTGTTGTATCTTCAAATAAGAATAGGTTATTGCCGGAGCAATGCCACCGAGGATGATTTCCCAAGCTGTTATTATCAGCAGGAATTTTTCTCCGGAATAGGGTGCCAGATTTTCCGCGCCCGGAAAAAATCCGGCGTTGCAAAAGGCTGAAACGCTGGTAAATATACCCAGTTCCAGCGCATGAGGCAGATCGTGATGGACTGTATAAAATCCCCAGGTCAGGAAAAATGCTCCAATGAGTTCGGTCATAAGGGTAAAGATTACGATCAATTTGAGAGTTTTGAAAATATCCTGCTGTTCTTGAGGAGCTGCCAGTTCGTTCAACAGCTGTTCGCCGGTGAGCGAAAGTTTGCCCAGCGCGTGCAGCGCCATGGCGGTCAAAGTCATGATGCCCAAGCCGCCTGACTGGATAAGCAGCAAAAGAAAAAATCTGCCGCAAAGGGTCAGGTCGCTGGATATATCAATGACCGTCAGCCCGGTAACACAGGAGGCACTTACGGCGGTAAATGCCGCCTCCAGCACCGAGAGTTCGTTCTGCATGGCAACCGGAGTACGCAAAAGCAATGTCCCGCCAATGCACAGCAGAAAAAACGTGATCGCCAATCCCCGGGCGGGGTGTTGGATTATGATTTCCAGAAATTGCAGATCAGCGTGTTTATTATAGAGAATGATCGCCATGCTCAACAAACCGGTCATCAACCCGCCGAGAATGATAAAATCCGCATGATAGAGCCAGATAAAAACTCCCAGCATCATGATTTCAAACATCCGCATAGCGGTTTTAAGTTTGGTTTTACGGATAATGCCTGTATGTTTGTATGCCAGCAAAAAGAACAACAGCAAGGCGATGAATACTGCCAGAGTATATAATTGCGACTCATAAACAAAAAGCGGCGAAAAGAGCGTCAATATCGTTACCGAGAGTGCCGCCCCCAGCATACGCTCAAGCTGCAATGAGCCGGTAAGTTCGATCGGCGGATACAGTTTGCCGGAGCAGAAGTAATGAAGCAATGCTATGCTGGTAAGCAGAGCAAACATGGTAAAGAGCGGATCACTTTGATACTCAAAAAAAAGTATGAAATTGCCCAGGCTGATCCCCGCCAGTGCCAGCATTGCCGCCAGACGGGGAGTCCGGAAAATCTGCAATGCCCCCCAAAGGACAAGCACAAGGGCGGAAATTCCGGCAAAAATGCTCCAGTTGCCGGGGAGCAGCGGATTTTCTGCATGTAAAACAAGTACCCCGATCGGCAGCAGCCCCAGTATAATACCCTGTATAAACAAGTGGTGTGATTGCATTTTTAAGCGATGGATCTTCATGTTTTTATATCTGTTTATGCCCTAATATACATCCAACCGGTTATAATGTCAAGTGTTTATGATTTGTTTTCGATTCTGATAGTTCGTTAGGACTTTTATTTGTAAAAAAATTAAATCGTGCTATAATACCTTGTATAGGACGCTTTTTTTACTTTTTGAACTTGAAGAAGGAGTTTTTTATGGCAAAACGGGAGTGGAAACATTATCAGGTATCCGGCTTGGATTACACCATGCCGAAATTGCTGGCGACTATGGCGATCATTTTCTGCGGGTCGATCGCCATGACGCTGTGTATCGGCATGGTGCCCCGGATCGTACCTTTGAAACTTAAAGAAATCGGTGTCAGCTCGACATTGATGGTCTTTATCATGTCCACTTTGGGGCAGATCCTTAACATGACCGTTTGCCCGTGGGTGAGTTTTAAAAGCGACCGCTACCGCTCCAAGCGGTGGGGGCGGCGGGTGCCGTTTATTCTTTACACGCTGCCTTTTCTCTGCTTGAGCTGGGCAATATTGGCAATGTATCAGTATGAAGCTGAATTGCTGCACAAACTGCTGGCTCCGTTGGTCAATGTTTCGCAGCCGGTGCTGGCGGTGTTTGTGCTGGCAGCGGGGGTGGTGATCTTCAAATTCTTCTATATGTTTGTGGGGTCGGTTTTCCACTACATACCCAACGATGTTATCCCGCCGCAGTTCCTGACCCGTTATTACGGGGTGATTTCAATTATAAACTCCGGGGTCACTGCGGGGTACAACTACTTTTTCTTTGAGTATTCTTTGAGCCATTTTTCCACGCTCCTCTGGTGCACAGTCATATTCTATACTGTGGCAATGGGCTTTATGTGTTTTGCCCTTAAAGAACCCCGTTTCCCCGAACCGACCACCGAAGAAAAGCGTTCCAGCAAAGGGTTGCGAGGGGTTCTGACTTTTATGAAAGAAAGTTTCTCCCACCCGATCTACTGGTACGAATTTGCCAAAACTGCCTGCGCCTCCATCGTGAGTGCAGGGACGATCTTTATTGTGTTTTTCGAGCAATCCATGGGGTTGAGTCTGGCGGAAATCGGACAGAAGTCCGGGATCAATTCCCTCTGTTTTATGCTTGCGGGGTTTGTTATTGCTTCGCTGGGTACATATTTTATCGACCGTTGGCACCCGGTGCGGGTATCGGTATTTTTGCTGATGTTCGGTACTCTGCTTTACTTTTATGACTGCAAATGGTTTTTCTTCAAGCCCGAAGCACGGGTGTTCTGGTGGTCGAGTCTGCTGATGACCCAGGTGTCGTTTCTGATGCGTTTTACCGGCCCGGCGGGGATGCCGACTTTGATGCGTATTCTGCCCAAAAGCAGGTTCGGGCAGTTCTGTTCGGCACGGGCGATCTGCGGCAGTCTGGTGGGGATGTTCTTTGCTTTGCTGCTGGGGGTGGTGATGGATTTTCTCAAAAGCGATAAAGGTTTGGGCATGGGCGAGGATGCCTACCGCTTTGTCTATATCTGGCAGACCGCAGCTTATATCGGCGTGGTGTTCTGCTACCTCAAGGTCTATCAATACTATTGCAAGCTGGGCGGGTTCGGCGGCTACAAAGCTCCGGCACCGTGGTCGGAAACAGGATACGAAAAAATGGAAGTATCACAAGCCGTGGAGGCTTCGCCATTCTGGAGCAAAATGGCGGTTTACGGTATCGATTTTGCCTTGTTTGCCACGGTGGCGATCAACGTGTTTTGGAGCTTTTACGCTAAAAAACACGATTTGCCGCAAGAGCATAAAATTTATTTGATGGCAGCTTTGCCGGTATCGCTGATCGCACTGGTGTACTATCTGGCGGTGCGTATGAAGATCATGAAAAATATCCAACGCAAACTGCGGGGCGAAGATGTCTTTGTGCCTCATCACGGGGTGCTGTTTCTGGTGATGATAATGCGGGTGCTGATGCTGGGGGCGTTGGCTGTTCAGGCATATCTGGCACTCAAAGGCGGCAGCCAAGGCGTGGCAGGCGGGATGAGTGCTTTTGAATCCGCTGTGGATGTGATTTTTGTAACCATGATAGTCATTTTTGTAAAACTGGATAAACTCGGTGCCGCCACCGACAAGATAGAAGAAACGCAAGAGGCTTGATATAAATCACTCCGGCGGGTGCTGCCCCATCCGCCGGAGGACCGGCACCCTCGCTGCGGCTCAAGGCATTGCGGGATGGCTTTGACGACAGCGACTACATGAATATACTTAAAAATCTGAAAACAGATAAACTCTCTGCCGGAGAAAAGCGTGAATTGCAGGAGCTTTTGAATATTCCTGACAATGTGATCGTTTACCTTGATCCGGAAAACTACGACCAAACCGGCAAAGATTTGCTGGAATACCGCCGCAAGATTGGTAATTTCCTCGATCGGGTGTATAGTAAACCCTTATAAGTCAAACATCCAAATAGAGGAAAAAACTATGAAACACACCATTTTTCTGGCAGTTCTTGCTCTGGCAACCGCTGCCCGGGCCGCTTATGTGGACATTGTGCCTGCGGAGCTGCGGCACTACAAAGTCAACGAAAAAGTTACTTTTAAAGTCGCCGCTTACGACAAGCCCGGCAAATTGCTGAACAAGGGCAAATTTACCATCTCGGTCAGCGAAGCGGGCAACCGCAAACTTATGGATGATCTTACGGTGGATCTGGCGGAAAAGAATGATTTTACCTTTACTGTCAGCCTTGACCGCCCCGGTTTTATCCTTGCAAGTGCCAGCACTTTGAATGTTGACGGCAAAAAAGTCAAGTGGTCAAACAAGCCTTATCGCCCCTATGGCGGTGCAGCAGTCGAACCGGAGAAAATCCCGGTGGCGACACCCCGTCCGGCGGATTTCGATAAGTTCTGGGCAGATGGCTTGAAAGAATTCAACGCTGCCCAAGTGATCGTTACTCCCGAAAAGAAACTGAAACGCAATGGCTATGATTTGTCGAAAATCGAGGTGAAATTCCCCGGCAACCGCGGTTCGATCTACGGATACTTATCCATTCCGCAGGATCGCAGCAAAAAGTATCCCGCTCAAATCGGCGTACCCGGTGCCGGTCCCGGCACTTTGGGCGCAGCTCCTTTATACCGGGGCACAGCTCCGGCCATCGAAGCATGGCTGAATGTGCATAAATTTGCTCCCGGCAAAAACAGTGCCGAACAGAAAAAACTTTTGGCTGAATTTACTAAAAAACTGCCGGAAAAGTTTTATCCCATCGGCAATATCAGCGACCGCAACACCTACTTTTTCCGGGATGTCTGGCTGGCGTTGAGCAAAGTCGTGGACTATGTGGCAACTTTGAAAGAATTTGACGGCAAGAACTTTGCCGCCATCGGCAGCAGTCAGGGCGGCGGTACTGCGCTTGCAGTGACTTATTTGAATAAAAAAATCAGCTGTGTATTTGTCAATGTGCCCGCTTTGTGCGACCACAGCGGCTGGATGGTGAAGCGTGCCTGCGGCTGGCCCAAGGCTCACACGAAAAGCAAAGGCAAAGGCGATAAAGTCATGCCCTACTTTGACGGCATAAACTTTGCTGCCGGTATCACCGTGCCTGCCTTTGTTACGGTGGGATTTATTGATACAACTTGTCCTCCGGCCGGGGTGTATGCCATGTATAACCAGCTTAAAGGCAAAAAGCAGATGTATGATATGCCCCGGCTGGGCCATGTGGTGCCGCCGGAAATGAGAAAACTTACTGACAAATTTTACCAGCAGGAATTCCGGTAAAATTTTTTCCGGTTGGATTTGCATTTTTTGCATAACAGGTGTATACTATGAATAGTTGTAAATACTTGTTATTCAAATGAGAATAAAAATTCAACCGGAGATTTTTTTATGCGTATATCGTTATTGTTGGCAGTACTGCTTGCAGCTGGTGCCGTATCCGCTTATGGTCAGGAACTTAACGGCAAGGATTTGTGGCGCAAGTCCTTGCAGGGCAGGAACAATCTGGCGGCTGGCAAAGTTTTCAGCTTTTCGCCCGCACCCAGCTACCGTTTGACTACTGATAAAAAAGACAATAAAGATTTGACCGACGGCAAGCTGGTCAAGCGGCGGGATGACCGCATCTGGTTCGACCGCAACGCCGTGGGCTGGCGTACCAACGAAATATATCTGACGCTGGACTTGGGGGAAAAAGCCGATCTGGACAAAATAGTTATCCGCACGCTGGGCGGGGCTCCGCGATTTTCTTTCCCCGACAAGCTGGAAGCGTTTGTTTCCAACGACGGCAAACTCTGGCACCGCAGCGGCACATTGAGCCGTTTGCAGCCGGGGGAAATGGAACAGCACGACAATATCAACTTCTTTTATTATGACGAAAGCAAACCCGTCACCGTACCGCTTTATCTGAATTTGCAAGCCTCTGCCCGGTATGTTTTGATCAAGGTTTCCGCCCGGGGATTTTTCTTTACCGACGAAGTGGCGGTGCTTAAAGCCGATGAAAAGAACAGCACATTCAACGATGCTTTCAGCCGTCCCGGCGAAGAGCTGCCCCTGACCGGGCTTATTGCCAAAGTGCGTACCGGCAAACTGGCGGTCAGCAAAGAGTTTTTCATGCCCCAATTTTTCGCTTTCTCCGATCTGCGGGCAACCAAAAGCAAAAAGAGCAAAGCCGAACTGATTCTGGAACTGCCCAAAGATATTGAAGTATACAACCCCGCCGGAGTTTGGAGTTCACAGGCCAACGGCGATTTGATCCGCTGGAGCCGCAAGCTGGATTTGAGCGACAAATACTACTCTTCCAGTGCTGTCCGGCTGCGGAGCAAGAGCAATAAAGTTTCCGGTAAAGGCTATATTTCCACTACGGTCAACGGCAAATTGCAGTTCAAAAGTCCGCTGGCGATCGAAGTGCTGGACTTCCCGGAATTTGAACCCTTTGAAAAACTCCATGTGAGTTTGGCGTGGATCGGCGAAGATGTCCAACGCTCGTGGCCGGATTTCTTCAAGGTGTGGAAGCGTCTGGGCTTCAACACTGTAAGTTCATTTCCGCTGCACCGCAAAGGTAAATACACAGCCGAAGTGTTGAGCTTCTTTGAAGCGGCAAAGAAAAACAACATGAAGTTGATCTTGAATTTGTCGCCCATGATAGAGCTGCAGCGTACCACGCCGAAAAAGGCGTTGGAATCATTAAAGTGTACTCCCAAGGGATTCAGTATTTGCCCCTCCTACTTTGGCGAATATTGGGGCAGAGAGTGCGATAGATTGACAAGTTATGTAAAATTGCTCAAGCCTGACTATGTATTTTTTGATATTGAATCGTGGGCGGAAGCCTTCAGTCGCACCGAAAATTGCCAACGCTGCAACGAGGGTGCGGCTCAAGCCGGAGTCGACCGTCAGAAATTTCTGCTGCAATGCGGTGTACGCCATGCGGCGGATCTGAAAGCTGCTGTGGCAAAGGGTGCCAAGGCCGCCAATATACCCATGCCCCTGATCGGTTCCTACGACCGTTCTCCGGCTAAAGCGACCTACCAGATCACCCGTTTTGCCGATGAATACCCCAAGTATACTGATATGGCACAGCCCAGTTTGTATGTGGCGGGCAATGCGGAAAAAGTCCATAATGCTGTGCGGTATTGTGCCGAAAAGATGGATTTCAACAAAAAACTCATCCCCTTCCTGACCGCCGGAACTTACGGCGAATATGAACCGGAAAAACTGGAAGCCATGATCCTTGAGTGTTTCCTCAATGGAGCCGGGGGCATAACTTACTTCAAGTATAACAACTTCGATACTCCTGAAGATTTCTACTACCACGCCCGGGCGTTGGCTCTTTTGCGGCCTTATGAAAATCTGATCGTTGAAGGTAAACAACTCAAACTGGCAAGCGAGCCTGCCAATGCCATGATTTCGGCATTGCAGAGCAATAATGAAATATTGCTGCTGGCAGGTAATTACAGCAAAAGCACCCCCAAAGTTACGGTCACGCTCCCCGGTAAGGCAGTTAAAGTTGTGGATGCTGTTACCGGCAAAGCTGTGGAAGTATCCGGCAGCAAACTTGCTTTGGATATACCCGCAGGCAAATACCGCCTGATCGCAGTAGAGATGCAATGATCGGGCAAGTGACTGCATAGGAGAATCCATATTATGGCATCAGAAAATCCTTCATACACAAAACCGGACTTCATTATTAATGAAGAAGCCCCCCGTATTCCTGATAATGATGCACTGGCTCTGGCTTGCGAGCGGGGGCTGAACTGGATGATGAACGAATACAGGCGTTTCAGGAACTTTGACGAAAGCAAAGTTCCAGCTTACACACTTCCTCCGCTGCCGGATACTTTGGAAGAGTGGGAAAAAGTTCGCCCTGAACTCTGGAAAAAGTTTGAAGAGTGTATCTATGGAGATTTTCCCCCACCGCCGGATCATGTGGAAGTCAAGCTGCTCGCCAGCCGGGATGATGCTCTTGATAACACAGCTCTGCGACGGGAATACCGGGTCTACTGCAATATGGATAACGGCAGAAGTTTCAACTTTGACTTGCTTTTGTATCTGCCGAAAAACACTGCGGAACCGCCCCCTTGCTTTGTGCATTTGAATATGAAAGGCAATCAGGCTTACGGCCCGGATATGGATATAAGACCCACCCGGTCGCCCGTGAACAAGCCCGGACGCTGGCACGCTACCGGCATCAACAGCCAGCCCCGTGGTCTGGATGTGGGCAGAATGAGTTATGCTGAAGGTGTCCGCCGGGGCTACGCTATGGCAACGGTCTGTTACGGTGAAGTTTTTCCGGACAATCTGGATGGTTTCCGGAAAAGCTGTTACACCTTGTTTTACGACGATCTGCGGCCAGATTACGAAATACCGCTGGAGGAATTGAACGCAGGCAGAGTCCGCAATATCGGTGCATACGCTGCGTGGGCATGGGGCTATTGCCGGACTGCTGATGCTCTGGAAAAAATCGGCTTGACTGCACCGGATAAACTCGGATGTGTAGGCCAGAGCCGTCTGGCGGTGGCAAGTCTGCTTGCCGGAGTCCATGATAAACGCTTCAAACTGGTTTGCTGCAATAACTCCGGCAGCGGCGGGGCGCAGCTCAACCGCCGGGATTTCGGCTCCATGCTGCAAGTATTCCAGGCATGTCGCCCTAACTGGGTAACGCAGAATATCGAGCAATATGTCAGGCGGGAAGATACTCTGCCGGTGGATCAGCACCAGCTTCTGGCAATGGTGGCCCCCCGGGCGTTGTATGTGGCAACTTCCAGCCAAGACCTTAATGGCGACCCTTACGGCTGTTTTCTTGCCACCCAAGAAGCCTCCAAAGTCTGGGAGCTTTACGGTTTGAAAGGTTTGGAGTGCAGTGATATGCCCCCCGAAAACACCCCCATCGGCAACATGGTGCGGTATCATGTAAAGACCGGGAAACACTCCCTGACTTCTTACGACTGGGAGCAGTATTTCAACTTTGCCGATGAATTGTTCGGGAAATGTTAAAAAGTAACATTTTTTCGGCGGAAAAATCTGCTCGCCTCAAGATTGCTGTTTGAAAAAAACTATTACCAGTGTAATGTAGAACAGAACTGTGTAAGTTCTGTTCTTTTTTACAATATGGAGTAATTTTTTATGAATAATGTACGCAACTTCGGTGCCGTGGGCGACGGCGTGACTCTGGATACGCAAGCTATTCAAAAGGCGTTGGATGCCGGGGGGATCGTCTATTTCCCGGCAGGGGTCTACCTGACCGGTTCCATATATTTGCGGAGCAACGGCGGCTTGGAACTTGCCCCCGGAGCCACCTTGCTGGCTGTGCCGGATAAAACCCAGTACAATGCCGATGATTTTATACCTGAAAATCAGGCTTTTTCCACCGAAAATGTTTCCGGAGCCCATCTGGTGATCGCCGCCAATGTGGAAAATATCGTTATCCGGGGCGGCGGCCGGATCGACGGCAACCGGAGAGCAGTTTTCAATACCCCGAACCCGGAAAATCCCGCCCGTTTTCTGCTGCCCGAGTGGCGCATGGGGCAGATGGTTTATATAGTCAACAGTAAAAATGTCAGTATTCAGGATGTGGAAATGCTGGATTCCCAATATTGGACATGCTTTCTCCACGGCTGCCAATGGGTGAAGATCCGGGGTGTGCGGATCGAAAACGACTTCGGCACCCAGAATGGCGATGGTATTGATGTGGACTGCTGTCGTTATGTTACAATCAGCGACTGCATTATCCGTTCTGCCGATGACAGTATAACTTTGCGGGGCAACGATGCCCGGTTGGGCGGCAGGTGCCCCTGCGAATATGTTACCATTACCAACTGCATACTTTCCACCCGCTGCAACGCTTTCCGTATCGGGGTAGGGGGCGGTCTGGTGCGGCGGTGTACCATCAGCAATATTATTGTGCGTGATACCCGTACTGCTATTTGTCTGGTTTCGCAATACAGCAAAAAAAGCTCCGGCGTGCAGATCGAAGATATCCAGTTCAGCAATCTGCGCTTGGATTGCGTGCGGCCCTTCTATATAGCGACTACTCCCCGGGGAGTTCAGGAAGAAGCTGCCAAAAATATTGAACGCATCAGCTTTAACCATGTGCGGGGAACGGCGAACCGCGGCTCGGTGATTTCCGGCAGTTACCCGGGGTATGTAAAAGATGTCAGTTTTAATGACATGCACCTTATTTATGACCGGGGCGAAAATATTGTTGCCGTGCCGCCGGAAAAGACCGGCTACGGTGAGTTTATCCAAGGCAACCCGCCGGCGGCATTTTATCTTTGCAATGCAGAAAATGTGGTTTTTAAGGATACAAAGATAACGTTTCCCGAAGATGCTCCGGAATGGCTGGCAGATATATTTGCCGAAAACAGCACCTTTACCGGCGATGATCTGAAAGCAAAATGACCCTGTTGGCATTTGCCCGCAGCTCGTTCATTTGCTGCTTTAAAAACTTATTGATACAGCCGTTGGGCAGGAATGTCTTGCGGCTCTATCTTTTTTAAGGTCAAGCGCAGAATAGCTGAAAAACAGATATTGTCCTGAATTTTGCAAAAAATCAAAGTACGGCGGCACATCGCGGGGGATCTCAAGCCGGGCAGGGGCACTGCCAAACCGTTCCTTGCTTTATGCTGTATTCCCCGGCGGCAAGCTAAAGTCCGGGGATTTTTGACCAATCATAAGTTGTGCGGTATTTTATAATCACAGTTTGATATAATTCAACACTCCGGGTTCACAACACAGGGTACATTACACCAAAAATCAGCTTTTTTAACTTTAACTCGAAAAAGTTGCAGGATATGTGCAGAAAATACCGGAAAATAACTTGAAAATTTGCTGTTGAAAGAGTATTGTAATCAGATTTTATACCGTCGGAGGTTTTTTTGAGAAACTATCAATCAGCAATACATAATATCCTGTCATGTTTTTCAGGACTGTGCATAGCCGGGGTGTTTTCATTACTCTTCTGCTTGCAGACTGTTGCTGCGTGTGATCGTTCCGTCGGTGACAGCTCATATACTCCCGGAGCTTTTCAGAATGATATTGCAGCAGTACACCGCAATGTCAGGAAGACCAATCTTTCCGGCAGCAAAACTCTTACTGCCGGCGGCAATTCGGCTGAATCTCTGACTAACGATAACTTTATTGACTTGCTTTCTTTATTGTCAAGTCACAAAAGTCAGGCGATTTATTCAGCAGTTAATCTGCATTGTGAATTTATTGCGTGCGTTGCCCCTACCCGGGCAGGACCTTCTTTCTTCTGATTATTCTTACTTCAAAAAAACTTGAAAAAAATGCGGTTTGATTCTCGATTTGAGCAATCAACAGTCTGCTGACCGTGCTTTGTTGGAAAAGTTTTGTTGTATACGCACGGAATTTGTTCCGGCAGACAAAAATATCAGAAGGAATAAAAATGAGTAGTTTTCTTACAATATCAGGCGGGATCGTGGGGATCGCACTCTTGTATTACGGCGCCGAATACTTGATCAAAGGCGGGGTGAGTATTGCCCTTAAAATGCAGGTTTCCACGCTGGTCATCGGCTTGACTTTGGTGGCATTCGGTACCAGTATGCCGGAATTTGTCGTAAGTGCCGATGCCGCCATCAAAGGAGCACAAGGTGTAGCCGGTGCCGGAGATATAAGCATCGGCAATGTGGTGGGTTCAAACATTTGCAATATAGCTTTGATCCTCGGTTTGTGTGCCGTGATCCGGCCGCTGCCGGTAAATAAACAGTTTTTGAAAAACGAAGTCTGGTGGATGCTGGGTTCGGCAATACTTCTGGCGGTTTTCCACTATTTCTTTCAGGGGTTGAGCCGTTGGGCAGGGGCGATTTTTCTGCTGGGCATTATTGCTTTTAGCTGCTTGAGCTACCGCTCCGGGCGTAAACTTGAAATGCAGAAAAGCCAGGAAGAAAAAGCTGCCGAAATTCAGGAAAACGCCGGCAAGATGCTGCCCGTCGGGTTGTCGCTGGTGCTGGTTATCGGCGGTCTGCTGGCTTTGATCGCCGGGGGGAAACTCTTTGTCAACTCTGCTGTACTCATTGCCCAGCTTATGGGTATAAGCGAAGCGGTCATCGGTCTTACCATCGTTGCCGTGGGTACCAGTATGCCGGAATTGGCGACCAGCGTGGTTGCCGCCATCAAGGGCGAAAACGATATTGCCATAGCCAATGTGGTGGGGTCAAATATCTTCAACATTCTGGCGATCCTCGGCGTTGCCCCGCTGATCGCACCCATCAAATCTGCCGGGATCAGCATGACAGATATGTATATAATGCTGGGTGTAAGCATATTGTTGATCGCCTTCATGAAACAGCGGAAAATCAACCGCTGGATGGGGGCGATTTTCCTTGTGATTTATACGGCTTACACTGTTTGGTTGTTCTTCAAAGGTTAATAAAAAAATCGACAAAAGGAGATAAAAAAACGTATTTTTTGTTTTCAAAATTTGCTAAAATGAAAAAATGGGTTATATTAAGACTTCACCGTATTGGATTAAAACATTTTTTTGAAATTTTTACATAAAGGGATTTTATCATGGCTCATAAGAAAGGTCAGTCCAGCAGCCGTAACGGCCGCGACAGCAATCCGCAGTATCTGGGTGTTAAGAAATATGGCGGCGAAACCGTTCTCGCCGGCAACATCATTGTCCGTCAGTGCGGCACCAAGTTCCATCCGGGCAAAAACGTTGGCTGCGGCCGCGACTTCACGCTCTTTGCTCTTTGCGACGGCGTTGTGGAATTCCGCAAATCTGCCCGGACCGTCAGCGTGATTCCGGTTGAAGCGTAATTTACGCTTTCCGAACAGATTTTTCAAGCCCGTACTCTTTTTAAAGAGTTGCGGGCTTTCTGTTTATTAAGCAAGATAAACAATCACTAACAAGGTAAAAACAATGTTTGTTGACAGAGTAAAAATTTCAGTCAAAGGCGGCAGAGGCGGCAACGGCTGTGTCAGCTTCCACCGGGAAAAGTTTGTGCCCCGGGGCGGTCCGGATGGCGGCAACGGCGGCAATGGCGGCAGCGTAGTGCTTAAAGCCGATGCCAACGAACAGAGCTTGATCGATTTGAGCTACAACCGCCATTATGACGCAGCCAACGGCCCCAATGGCAAAGGCAAAAATATGTATGGCAAAAATGCCGACGATGTGGTGGTCAAAGTGCCGGTGGGTACAGTAGTGTTCGATTCCGAAAGCGGCGAGTTTCTCGGCGATCTGGAAACTGTGGGCATGGAACTTGTAGTTGCCCGGGGGGGCAAAGGCGGCAAGGGCAACGCGGCTTTTGCCACCAGCGGCAATCGGGCGCCCCGCATTGCCGAAGAAGGTACCGAAGGCGAAGAAAAACAGCTTTTGCTGGAGCTTAAAACCATTGCCGATGTGGGCTTGGTAGGGTACCCCAATGCCGGAAAATCCACGCTTTTGCGGGCGCTTTCGGCGGCAAAACCCAAAGTGGCTCCTTATCCTTTTACGACGCTGCACCCCATGGTTGGCGTGGTTGAATACGAGGATTTCAGCCGTCTGACCGTGGCGGATATTCCCGGTTTGATCGACGGAGCACACCGCAACGTGGGGCTGGGACACCACTTTTTGCGGCACATCGAGCGCACCCATCTGCTGGTTTATGTATTGGATATGGCGGGGATCGACGGACGTACCCCGTGGGAAGATTTCCGGCATTTGCAGAACGAGCTTGAGCTTTATATGAAAGGTTTGAGCAAGCGCCCCGCGCTGATCGCCGCCAACAAGATGGATTTGCCCGAAAGCGAAGAAAATCTGGCGCTGCTGCGGGAAGAACTCTCCAGCGAAGTAATAGATATAATCCCCATTTCGGCAGACAAGTGCGAACTGGATAACCTGAAAACTCTGCTGCGGGAAAAGGTGGGGCAGCTCAAAGCGGCGTCGCCGTTCTTTGTGGGTGCCAAGCATACCGGCGGGGTGGATCTGGTGAGCATCGAAGATGCGGACGACGACTTTGACACCGCTCTGCCGGATGAATTGTTGAACGATAACGACGATTTTTAAGTTATGAACAAAAACGAGCTCATCAAAAATCTGGAAAAACTCAATATGCGCCCCGGGCGCGGATTGGGGCAGAACTTTTTGCTGGATAACAACCTGCTGGAATTCATTGCCCGCAGCGCCGGCATCACTCCCGGCGAAGTGGTTTTGGAAGTGGGTCCCGGCTTCGGCGCACTTACGGAAAAACTGCTGGCACACGGAGCCGAACTTTACGCTGTTGAGTACGACCACCGGGTGTGCGATTTTCTGCGGGAAAATCACAAAGAGAGCAATTTTCATCTGACCGAGGGCGACGGCTGCCGGGTGGATTATGCCGAATTGCTGGGCAAAGATACCCCTTTCCGGGCGATCGCCAATTTGCCTTACGCTGTAAGCAGCATACTCATTGCCCGGTTTCTGGAGTTGGAAAATCCGCCGCGGCAAATGATCTTTATGCTTCAGAAAGAGATGGGCGAGCGCTTGGCAGCACAGCCGGGCAAAGGTTCTTACGGGGCATTGTCGGTGCGCGTTCAGCAGCTTTACGATGTAAAGATCCTGCGGATCGTGCCGCCGGAGGTGTTTTACCCGGCGCCGGCAGTTGATTCGGCGCTGGTGGAGTTCAAACTCAAGGAAAATATACCATCGGTCGCTGACCGCAAGATACTGGAAAAAGTCGTGAAACTGGCTTTTCTCAACCGCCGCAAGCAGCTGGGCAAAGTGCTTAAACAGAATTATACCGAAGAAGCCATCCGCGCCGCGCTTGCCGCAGTGGGGCACCCGTGGGAGATCCGCCCGGAACGGCTTACGGTATGGGAATTTGAAAAACTTGCCGGATTGCTTAATCCACGCTGAAAAATCAGAAAAATGTTGACAAAATATCTTCTTGGATAACCAAACTTTTCCAAGGAGATTTTTTTATGATCGTACAATTTCTTGACGCACCGGATTTTACTGTGGATCGCCACGGCAGGATCGAACAACACTCCAGCTGGCTGTTGAGTTTTGCTGCCGGTGAAAGCGGCGATATTGCCAACGAAGCTCTGCTCTGGGCGGGCAATGTGGGCGATCCCGGCCGCAAACCCAATGCCGAAGGCAATGACTTTGTCAGCGATGACTCATTTGTGGTGACCAATATAAAGTGTACGGCATTGGACAGCCGCTGCTGCCGCATAACCTTTACTGCAGTTTCCGGCGGCAATGCCGATTTGCCCGATACAGAACCCGTAACGCCCGATAGTACGCTGCAAGTGGGCGTCTGGCAGCAGATAAAAGATGAATTCAACGATGAAGGCGAGTTCAAGATCGCTTCTATAATCATTTCCGATGATGAACTGGCGGATTTTCTGCTTGAGCACGGGGTCCACTCCGCAGTAGACTGGGCGGAAAATTATTATGTTTATCTGATCAGAAGTGAACCATCAGAGCTTCCGCGGCATACGCTTTTAACAGTTACTGCCCGCAAATCAGAGTTGCAGATGATCGAAAATCTCCGGAGCGAAGAAGTTACCTCGGCTGCTTTCGGTGAACTCCAGACCCTCTCGGTCTGGAAAAGCCGCTGGCGCGCTACCGCTGATGACCGGGAACTTTTTTCGGCAAAACTGGGCACCAGCGCTGCTGATTGGACGGGGGACGAAAATACCATTGTCAGCAAGGTCACGCCCAAACGGATTTCGGACTGTGAGTTTGAATATACTCTGGAAGCCCGTTATCCGGCGCATATCAACACTCATCACAGCTACGACCGGCGCGATGACGATCTGCCGGATCGTCTGGAATACTACATACGCATCGGCGAAATGCGGCTTTCGGCAATGCAATGCGGCTATGTGTGGCGTTACAGCGGTCGCTATACGGCTATAAACAACTGGAATGCTGCCATGCATTGTCCGTTGAGTACGGTCGGGGCGCTGCCGCTCAATTTTATAAATCAGCGGCTCAAAGTGCTGGAAATAACAGAAGTAAGTTACCTTAAAGGTACTTCCGGCGAAAATATGACCGAAGCCGTCACCTGGTTTACCGGCAGCCGGGTGGAAAATCTTACCATAGCCGGCATTACCGGCAACTTTCTGCGCAGCGATCTGGATGTGGACGATCTGACCGACAGCTATGACCGGGAGTGGACAAGGATCACCAAGGTTTACCGGCTGGCTCCGGCAAATTACACCTGGAACAACAATTACTGGATTTGAGAAAAAAGGATTGGTTTTATGCTGAAAAAATTTACTTCAATAAAGCACACCTGCACCAATATCATCGGCGGCGATGGTCTGGTTGCCGAAAACAGCGCTCGCGGTTCGGCAATAAATTTTAACGGCGAACTGCCGGCGCCGGATCTCTACCGGGGGCAGTTCCATGTCATGCTGCTGGATGATGATCAAATCGCCGTGGGCAACAGCGATCTGTGCGACGAATTCAGCGAAGAGGCATTGCAAAATTCCGGTGATTTGCTCTTGCGCTGGAACGAGATCATACCCGATTCCGATGGCGAAACATATTTTGCCAAGCCCCGGGCGGTCAAAACTTCCGCCCCGGCATTGTCCGCAATGGCAGTGGAGTCATCGGGCTGGCTGATTTTGAAAATGACCCGGGTAAAATCCGGCGGGGATTTCTCTTTCAGCGATGATTATCTGGGCGAGGTAAGTGTTGTTTTTGATTGGGTGTTTGCCGGAGAGTTGCCCGAAGCGGAGGATAAATCCGATTATCTTGCGGTAGCGGCAATAATCGCTGATGAAAGCAAGGTGCAGGAAATCATCCAGCAGCAGTTTGGCCCCGGTGCGCTGTGGATACCGCTGCTGATCGAAAGAGCCGAAGAAGAGGAGTCCAGCTCCAGCTCTTCCAGCTCCAGTTCAAGTTCAAGTTCCAGTTCGGAATTGATCGATCCGGATCACTCAAATTCTGATGATTCCGACGATATAATCATTCCGGATGAAGATGAAGCTTTGGTCTATATGACCATTACTTATCACGAGGAACACACTGCAGATCATACTGGCGAAGGCATTTTCCAGACCATGATCTACGATTTGCAATACTCCGGCAGTTTCGTTGCCACTAAAACCTATCCTGCCGGCGGGTTCAAAGCAGTTCTGACCGGTACAGAAGATTATGACTTCGGCAATGGCGATACTGTGCATGAAACCAACAAGACTATGGAAATAACCATATTGCGCAACGATCAGTACGGCCGCTGGGAAGTTTATAACAGCAAAGTCGCCGGTTGGCTGGATTACCGCCACGAACAAAGTTCGACCGATGATCTGGATTACACCACTCCGGTATATACTTTCCCTTCAACCGGCGGCAGCTTCTACCCGGTGGGGACTATCCATGTGCAGCATAACTTTATTCTCGGCTGCAGTCAGACTCCGCCGGAAAGCCATCTGATCGGGGATTGCGTGGTAACTTTTACGGTGTAAAATGGATATTTATCCGCGCAAAACCGATGTGGTCATACCGTTGGGCGTCGGTAGCAAACACAATAATATGGAACTGCGCATGGCGCTGCGTTCTGTTGAGCGCTGCGTCCTGGATCTGGGCAATATCTATATAATTTCGGATGCCGCGCCCGACTGGCTGCAGAATGTTAAAGTTATTCCGGTCAAAGACCGGCATGTACGCAATAAAGATGCCAATATAATCGACAAATTGCTGGCGGCAGCTGATCGCCCGGAACTATCGCAAAAGTTCGTATTCTGGAGCGACGATCAGTTTGTCCTGCAGCCGGTGGCGCTGCAGCTGTTGCCCAGCGTGTTCAACCGCCGCTGCCGGAGCGATTTCAATGGCGATAAGATCTGGCACCGCAGGATGCGCAACACCTTTGATCTGCTTGCCCGGAAAAATATCCATTTGCAGTACAACTTCGACAGTCATGTGCCCCAGCTTATGGATAAGGAACTGTTTCGCAAGGTCATGCGGAGCGTTGACTACACAGTTGCCCCCGGATATTGCGTAAATACTCTTTATTTCGGGTTGGCAAAAATTCCCGGAGTCATCCCACAGGAGCGTTTGAAAGCAACTGTCGAAAAAAGCGCTATACTCCCCAAACTGCCTGCGGATAAACTTTTTATCGGCTGTAACGACGAAGCCATGCTGGGTAATCTGCCGGAATTGTTAACTGAATATTTTCCGGAAAAAAGCCGCTGCGAAAAGTGGTGAACGGCAGTTCCGGCAGCTGTCTGTACGCTGCCGGAACTGCCGCATTATCTGCATGGGGAAAAATGCCAAAAATGCATCAGGATAAATTTTCCAGCAATTTTCTGGCATTGTTGATCATAAAGTCCTGATTGTGGCGGCCCCATGCCATAGTTTTGCCGGCTTCGCGGAAGAATATCTTGTAAAAGATGGCGAACTCATTAGCCATATCAAAGGTTATGGGTATACCGTAGGCAAAGTCAGTTCCGAACATGAGTTTTTCGTAGAATGGCACACCATCCCACGCACCGCCTGCCAGTGCGTCGATAAACCATTTGTAGTCGGTCAAAGCGCTGATGGTGCAGCGGATATTGGGGTAATACCAGAGGGCGGTGGTCATCTCTTCCGACCACGGCACGCCGGGGTGGCCCGCAATTATGCTTAATTTGGGAAATTCAGCAGCAATGGTGCAAAGCATAGCAGGTTTCATTCTGCCCGGCGAAGAGTATAAGCCGGGGAATGCCAGATCCGACGAAGGCTTTTTGGCAATGCACCCCACATGGAAATAACAGGGCATGTTGAGTTTTTCGGCTTCTGCATAAAATGGAAAAAAACGGGGATCATCGTAATTGTATAATGGATCAATAAACTTCAGCCCGGTAAATCCGGCATCTTTCAACATCCTGATTTGATCGGGGTTTTGTTCGGCACGGCAATAGGCAAAGGGGTGGACAAACTCCGGATAGAGTTTGGCGATTTTCAAAACTTCGTCATTGCCGCAATGGCGGGGCGAATTTTTGAAACACTCGATGCTGTGCAGCCAAATGCCTTTGCAATGACCGCCTTCAAAGAATTTTTCCAGTTCTGCCCGGGAGTAATCCCGGGCTAAATGTGTGTGCGTGTCGATCCACTCAAAAGGTACAGCCATTTTTAATTTTTCCTTTATATTAAATTGGTTGAAAAGTTGATTGCAAAGCTCCTCAAAAGTCATTATGGCGAAGGCTCTGCTCATTGATTTTGTTTTGAATGACTTTTAAAATTAGCGTTATCTACTGAATAACTCCACTTCCGACAGCATAAAATTGGCTTTTTGCCACGGCAGTTTTTGCAAGAGTGCTTTGCAGTAAAACTTGGATAGTTTGCCCTTTTCTATGGCTCCTGGAAGTGGCGAAGCGGCAAATTCCAGCTTGATAAACGACGCTTGGGGGGCATTTTCTGTCAACTGCAAGGTTTTTTGCCGCAGACCGTATTTTATAAAATCCGCTTTCCCGGCTGGGAAAAATCCCACTTGGGTATATTGTTTGCCATTGCTGCTTACTGATACTGTAACATCACGCAAACTGCCGGTGTAAAAGAGTTCCACTCTATTCAGCGATACCGTTTTTTTCAGGTCGATTTCAATAGTTATCGGTCCGGAAGTTGACCAGCCTGCCACCCGGTCGCATAAGGTGTATTTACGGTTATCGGCATTGCCTTGAGCAAAGGCACGGCGGCGGTCAAAGAGTTTGCCGCGTCTTAACTGTACGGGGCTTTTTTCGGCAGGGGCATCGGCTGCGGGGGTGCAGCGGTAAGATGCCTTGGCGGAAATTTTTTCGTTTGCCGAGTGGATAGCACGGAAATTGCGGAACGCCAGATGGTTGCCGCTTATGCATCTGCCGCTGACCTGGGGCTGTTCCTTTATGAGTGTATCCGGGAAGCGGAAACGCCAGATATCATGATCGAGTTTTATGCCCAGACCGGCAACCAGATCGCGGAAGTATTTTTGCCATTCCGGCAGACTTATCAATGTCCGTTCCGGGAAAGCCGCCCCGAAAACGATAACTTTGCCTTTGCCGAGAGAAGTCTTCTGTGCCGCGATCCTGCCATCTTTGTACCGGAGCATAACTTCCGCACCAGCGGTTGGCTGCAGCTCAAAGCAGGGCGTCCGGAACAAGGGCAGAGTACTTTTATTGTTATACAGCGCTTTATCCAGCTGATTGCGTTTGGCGCCGGTAAGCCCCGGCAGCTGATGACGGTTCAAAGCATTGCCCGCAGCATCAAAACTGAATGCTTCCGGATCGGCGATCACCAGCGTACCGCCATTTTTTACATAATCAACCAAAGTTTGCAAGGCGTCAGGGGAACAATATTTTGCATCGGCAACAAAAACAGTTTTGTACTTGTTTATATCCACCAGTTTTTCGGACAAGCTCCGTTCATTGAAATATTGGAACCATGCCCCTGACTGCAATTCCAAAAGCGAGTGGAGCATCTGATTTTTGCGGGGTTTGATCCGCATGACCGGGTACGCTCGCAAAGTAGTTACCGGTACAAAAAATCCGCAATCAGCTTCCGGGAATTTCAGGGGCGGCAGCTTGGTTATTTCGTCCTGCAAAGCGGTCAAAAGCTGCCAACGCTCCGGGGCTCCGTAGCGATCCATGCACAAACTGCGGCGGCTGCGTCCGCCCCGGGTGTCAGCCAGATACCAGTGGAACCCGTTGGAACCGCCCCGGAAACCCTGCGAAACCTTTTCCAGCATTTCAAGCGGAGTAAGAGCTGCTCCGTAATTTTCGATATGAAAACAGGGCTGCAGCCGTTTGACCGGCGAGAGATCTCTGATATATTTGCTGGTAAAACTGAAATCTGCCACCGCTGCGGATGAATCCGGATAAAGCTGGGCATTGAGTATATCGCAACAGTTTTCATCCAGCAATGTATAGTCGTAAAATACCCCGGGGCTGGCTTGCGTATCATCGCTGATAACATAAACTCCCGGCAGTTCTTGATTGATAATTTTTTTGAAATCTTTGTGCAGCTGTATACATTGATCGGCAAGGTAACTTCGCAAAGCTATCCAGCGGAAAACATTGGTATCGGCGGGGGATTCCGGGGCACCGAATTTACCGTAACCATATTTATTCCGGATCACCTGACAGATTTTATCCAGCTCCGGATAGGTATTTTTGCCTTTGTGTTCAGCTTGCAGATCAAAAAATCTCCACAGCTGGTGATCGATGACTTCATCACCAAATGTTATGGCGTACAACTGTTTTTTATACTGCTTGAGTTTTGCTGCGTAAGCAAGAAAACTTTTCTTTACCTCTGGATCCATAAGCAGCGGCTTACCGTCTTTCGCTGCCTTGGGAATACGCTTGGGGGATGTAAAACGCTGACCATCAGCAATAAATTTTGTACCCGCAGGAGTTTTGTTCTGCCAGTTGTAACTGGTGCTTTTAAACATTGAGTCTGCAATGCCGTGGAGCAGCAGCCGATAGCGGACAGCAGTCTGTAATGCTTCGGTTTCTTCCCACGGGATGCCGAATTCAAAAGCTATGGGGAGAAAACCGGGATTGAACCCATGATGCCAGGTCATCGAGCCATCTTTAGCTTTCCCAATCGGCTCATTGCTCCACAACTCTTTGTAGAGCGGTTTTTCGGTGAATTTCACCGGAGCGGTGCGGTTTTGCTTTTGGGGTATATTCCACTCAAGCAAGCAGTTGCCGGGAGCGTTGAAGCGCAATATGCGGCTTTGGGCGTTGAGCTTGAGTTTGATGGTACCTTGCGGTTTTTTTTGATTCAGAACCGAAACAGCTTTACTGCCGGAACTGCGATGATCCTGCGATAACTGTTCCAAAGTACCGGTCAATGTTTTTTCAGGTTTTTCGCTTCGCCAGATCAGTTCGCCGTTCCGGAAGCCAACAATAGTAAAAGGTTTTGTCTGATCGATTTTTCCGCTGCGGTAAGTAAGGAAGTGTTCGGCGTGGGCAAGGTTGGCAACATTTGAACCAGTCAAACTGTAAACTTCCTTTTGGCGGGGATTGGTGCGTGCCAAATTTATTCGCCACAATTCAACACCGTGGCTTTTGCAGTTCAATAGATCGTTCAGCGGAATTGCCAGCTCCACACTCCAGAAATCTTTGCCGATAATGGCGTTGGCAGTTATATTGAAGTCATGCAAGGGATTTCTGCCGATGGCATCGTAAACTACTGCATTGGCGTTGACAATGATGTGCCGCTGGATAAAAGTTTCTTTCGGGCTGTTCCACGGATCAAAACGCAGCTCTACGCAGTCATCGCTCCAAACGGCATTGTCCCGTTCTTCCGGAGTACGCCATTGGCACTTGATCTTGGCTGGATTTTTATCGTAACAGATAAACGCAGCATAAAAATTCTGTTCATCTCTGCCGAAATAAACCATGGTTTTATCTGCCGCAGAACGATCGCCGGTTTTTATCAACAGCTTTTTTTCAGCACTTTGCCATTCATCATCAGCAACTTTGCCGTCGATGACCGGTTTTTGGGGTAAAAACGGCAATACCGGTTCGGAGGCCATTGTTACTGCACCCAGTAACAGCGATACTGCTATTAATAATTTTTTATTGGACATGATCCTGATTCTTTCCATCAATACATTTGACACCGGGTCGTTTGGTCGCCGGCGATCACTCCTTCCAGCTCCAGAGCTTTATCTTTTTTCGGCTGGGGACGCCACTGTACATGACCATCAGCCATGGAAACATGCAATCCTACGCTATGAGGATAAGCCAGAGCTGCAACACTGTTGCCTGCTGTCAACCGGGCACCGCAGTTGAAGGCGGTCAAACTGCCAGCCAATGCTTCGGCAGGGAACGAACCGCTTTTATCGCCATTTTCCACCAGAATAAAGGTGTTGGTAGGATTTTTTATCACAGTCAGATTTTTTCCGCAATAACTTGCAGTGTTGGTTCCTTCGGCAGCCATGCCGCAAAATGATGAGTTATAACCGAATGAGGTGTAGGCATTGCTGCCGGTATTTTTCTCGCACTCCGGGCAATAAAAAATGTTGTTGCCTTTGCTGCCCTCGGCGGTGTTTGCCAATTCTTTAGGGTCAACTCCGGTATAAGAAAAGATTTTTTCGGTCCAATAAATCTTGGAAGTGCTGAATACACCTTTGCCGTTGGTTTTATTCTGGGGCAGCAGATTGTTATTATCATCGGCATAGGCAAACATTGCTTGAGTGATTTGCCGCATGTTGCTGGTGCATAATGCCGCTTTGGCTCGCCCCCGGGCTGCCGAAAGTGCGGGCAGAAGCATTGCTGCAAGGATGGCAATGATGGCGATAACTACCAGAAGTTCGATCAGCGTAAACTTCCGACAAGGTTTGAAACAGGGAAAAAGCTTGATTTTGTTCATTTTTCTACTCCATTGTTATATGTTGAGTTGTCTTTTTTTCGTAAAAAGCTGATTCGCGGTAGACTACTTTGCCGGGGATGCGGATAACTTCCGAAATCAGGGAGTTTTCCCGGATCTTCTGACAGAGCAGTTTTACACTTAACTCTATACCTAAAGCGTGCTGGTAATTTATAGTGGTCAAACGGGGATATTGCAGCGGATAAACACCCAGGCTTTCGTTGTCGCCGCAACCAGTGACATGAAAATCTCCCAGTTGTGCTCCCCGGTCGGTAAAGGCTTCAAAAAGCCCCCAGGCTATGGCGTCGGCCTGACACACATGCAGAACATCCGGGGCGTATTCAAGATTAAGACCGTTTTTGTAGGCGGCGATCTCGAAGGGAGCCTGATATTTCAGTACCTGCTGATCGGCTGACTCAAAATTGCTGTAAAGCATGGCGTTTTGCATTATTTGCAAAAAATTCTCATCAAAGTAATGCAAGTAACACTTGCGGATCCCGGAAAATCTGGCTTTCCGGAAAATCTGACTGAACGGCGTCATCAGATCCAATACCAGCTGGTTGCCGCTTTCCGGCAGGATGTGCCTTACCCATGGCCAGAGTTTGGGTTTGGCAAAATCATTGATCAGCTGCCGGGAATTTTTATCGGTAAAAGACTCGTGAACTATCAAGCCGTCGAATTTGTCAAAAAGCCGCGGACTGAAATTGGATCGCTGCAAATCTTCGAACGAAAATAATTTACATTCGCAATCATTGTTGGCAAGTTCCTGTTGCAACAGCTTGTTTATCAGCATTTTTTTGTATAACCCCGAGGGGGTGCTGTTGGTAAGTTCTTCTGAAATCACGCAGGCTATATGCAGTTTTTTCTGCCGGATATTGACAAACGTACCGCTGCCGTTTTTGCGGATCAGCAACCCGGCTTTTGCCAGTATATTCAAAGCGTTGTTGGCGGTCTGCCGGGAGCATTGGAATTTTTCTGCCGCCTGCCGGGCAGACATGAAAGACTCTTTGTACTCTTTGCCGTCAGCCAGTAATTTTTTCATTTGTTCGGCGATCTTTACCGCCAGATTATCCGAATGCATAAAAATCTCCCTGATCGCTCTATAAAAGCTGTGCCAATGGTGTGCAGATGGTTCCGTCGTTATAAATATATCGAAAATATCGCCTGAAATCAAGGGCTGACTCTGATAAACCAAAGATTTAGAGACAAAGCGTCAGGCAAAGCGTCCGCTAAAACAATACCCGTTATGTCAGACTGCGGGCGACTCATTATTTTTTGAGTTGCAAATTTGTTTTTACCATTAAAGGTGTTATATTAAAGGGAATGTTTTCATAGCTGATAGAAAGAGGTTTATTTATGGAACAGTACAAGAAAGATTTTATTGAGTTCATGATCGACTGCCAGGTGCTTAAATTTGGTGACTTTGTGACCAAAAGCGGCCGCAAGACCCCGTTTTTTGTCAACACCGGGTTCTACCGCACCGGCGCACAGCTCCGCAAGCTGGGCGAATATTACGCACAGGCGATCAAAGAAACTTTCGGCTTGGAGTTCGATGTTCTGTTCGGCCCTGCCTACAAAGGTATTCCCCTGTCGGTAACTGCCAGTATTGCGCTTTCGGAAAAATACGATGCCGATATCCGCTATTGCTCCAACCGCAAAGAAGTCAAAGATCATGGCGATAAAGGTATCCTGCTGGGCTCCCCCATTGCCGATGGCGACAAAGTCGTTATTATTGAAGATGTTACCACTGCCGGTACTTCCATCGGCGAAACTCTGCCCATCTTGCAGGCTCAAGGCAATGTAAATGTGCTGGGGCTGGTGGTCAGCGTTGACCGCATGGAACGGGGGCAGGGCGAAAAGAGCGCTCTGTGCGAAATCTCCGAAAAATACGGTTTCAAAACTTGTGCCATCGTTACTATGAAAGAAGTTATAGAACACCTTTACAACCGCCCCTACAAAGGCAAGGTGATCATTGACGATACTTTGATGGCGGCGATCAACGCCTATTACGAACAGTACGGTGCCAAATAAGTTGGTTTTGTAACGCTCTGTTTCCCATATCGGTTGATATAATATAGCGAGCCAACAGCAACAAGGGCGGTCAGCCCCGCGAACGCATGGGAGGGCAGTTTGCCGGATAAATTCCGGCAAACCGAGCGGAAATGTTCCGCGAAGCCGACCGGAGTTGAGCGAAGCTCCCGGCGTTTGAGGGAACTTTTGCGGACAATGCCCGCAAAAGTTGGTAAGGGGGCGGCAGCCCCCGCCGTTAATTAAAATTGTTAGAAATTACGCTGGATATGGCAGGCAATGAGCAAAGGGGATCCAAGGGGAGAATGCCAATCTCCCCTTGGGATATGTCCCGACGAAGCATATTTTATGCTTTATCGGGACGAGTT
>JAFVQX010000009.1 GCA_017504585.1 Lentisphaeria bacterium | reverse complement strand
ACCCGCTTACTGCGAGCAAAACAATCCCACATAAGATTGCAAACAATGTTTTCATTTTGTCAGTCTTTCATCTGTTACTTTGCAGCAGGCAATCCGAGTCGTTCCTGAGCATCTTTCATTGCGCCCAGATTATGAACATCGGTGTAACCTTGCTTCAACAGTTTTTCCGTTGCCATGGTTGCTTCCCGGCCGCCCCGGCAATAAACATAAATCGGGGTATCTTTGGCGGGGACAACTGTTGCGGCTTTGGTATCCACATCCGCCTGCGGCAGATTGATCGCTCCCTGCAGATAACCTTTCTGATACTCTGCCGGAGTACGGACATCAAGCAGAACAGCGTTTTTTTCCATCGTGATTTTGCACTGTCCCAAAGAACAGCATCCACTGACGGCGAGCAGCATGACGCCGCACAGCATAACGAGTAGTTTTTTCATAATTCACCTCTTTTTGGTCAATCTATTGTATTGCTTCACTCATTGCGGAAAACCACATATCCTGTTTGTAATATAACACAGGATATGAGATTTGTCAAATTCCAGTGATCCCACAAAATATTTGCCGGAAACAAGTTCCGGGTAATGCCTTTATTTTGTAAAACTGAAGTGTTGAATTATATCCTTTGCGATCATAAGGTTGATAAACAAACAAAATATGGGATGCAAAACTTAATTGAAAAGCAGCAGCACCTTTGTTTTTTATATGGCTCTGTGAGTTGATTTATGTAAAACTCAATGAGCCAGTTCTTCGGCCCGGTCGATCGTTATGCTGCGGCACAACTGCCAGTCGGGGATCATGGCTTTCTGCTGATTTGCCAGCCAGGCACATGCCGCTCCGGCGAGGATATTATGACCACCCTCAAAAATCGTTATGCGTACTGCTCCGGATGTCCTACGCAGCAGAATTGGCTTTTCGGCAAACGTTTCTTCGTTTGCTCCGGTATATTTCAAATGTTCCGGAATCTCTTCGTTTGCAGTCATAAAAGCAATTTCATCATCGGTAAAGCGGTCGGAAGGCAAACACAAAAGATTGTATGCTCTGAACGACTGGCTTACCGGCACACTGCCGGTGTGGCCATCGTGGATTCCGGTACTTATATCAATAACAGTTTTACCGGCGGCAGATGCCAGATAAGTTATCGGGGAGCGTTTGATTGCTTCTGTACGGGCGGCTTCATTGGTTTGCGGATCACCCTGACAGACCAACTCTATGTGGTCGTGATAATTCCGGCAATGGGATTCGCACTCTTTGTGCCACGCTGCAATATCAGAGATCGGGCACCATGCCGATACCGCAGTCCACAACTCCGGGTGTCGACCAGCCAGCAGCAAAGCGGCATGTCCGCCGCCGGACCCACCGGCAAGGTAAATAAGTTTTTCATCAACATTGCATACACTTTGGGCATATTCCTGTGCCGAAACGATATCCTTGACCACCAGATCCGAGCCGCACGCTTCCGGACGGGTGTTCGGCCCCCGGAATGCCGGATAGATCAAATGCCAGTCCAGTTCTTCACAGCAGGCACGGTATGTCTCCCACGAACAGCTAAAGTGGTCATTGCTCCAGGTATGCAGTGCCACTAAAAGCGGACGCGGCTCGCTGGAGCGGGCTTTCTGCAAAAGTGCCGGCTGCATGGAATCATCGGCACTGGAACGGTAAAATATTTCAAACTGTTTATCGTCCATAAACAACTCCTTTGTTATACCGGATAATATAACACAACAAAACTGTTTGTCAAGCGTTTTTTTCAGCCGTTCCTTTAATGCTGTTCCGGCAGTTTGCTCCGCAAAATCATACCGTCCGGCAGAAAAGTAACCATTCCCGCCGACGGAGTGGATCTGAATAAAATTTTGCAGCAGCAGCCGCAAAGCGGGTATCAGGCGATCCTGACCAAAAAAGTTACGGTTCCCCAAGCTGTTACCGTCAAACTGGGTATGGGGGTGGATTGGTGGTTTGAAGTTTACTGCAATAATAAAATAGTATACTCCACCTATCGCAGCGGCGGCAATGCTCAAAGAGAAAATCCGGGCATTATTTGAAAAATATTATGTAAAAGGTTTGATCGAAGAGTACCTTGCCAGCCGTTTTGATGCTATATTAATCAGCAATGACCGCTGGGAAGAAGTTCTGGAAGCTGCGGCGAAGAATTATCAGCCGCAGATCCCCGGCAAAGTTGTTTTATGATAAAAAAGCACAAGAGGTGAAAGATGTGGGAAAAAAAGAACAGTTTTGATTTTCATTTGCACACGCTCTGGAGCTACGATGCCACTGCGGATGTGGAGTTTTACTTTGCCGAAGCCTCCCGTCTGGGGGTAAACTGCATAGCCATAACCGAACACCACCACATGGACTCGCTGCCGGAAGCACTGATTGCGGCGGAAAAATATCCGGATATTACCTATATCCGGGGAGCCGAGCTGACAGTAAGTACGCCCTTCGGCTCGATCGATATGGTTTGTCTGGGAATGCCGGAAGTTCCAACTCCGGAGTTGCAGCAAGTGTTTGCCGCCTACCACAACTGGCAGCGGGAATACGGCGACTCGACCTGCTTGAATATGACAGCACTGGGCTATCCTTACAGCCGGGAAGAGCGGGAGATGCTGCTGAAGCGTTACCGTCCGGCAAAAACGCTTAATGTGCAAGGTATTACCCATGTTCAAGCCGGAGTTCAGTGCGATTACCTCATCAAAGAAAAAAAGCTTTTCCCCGACCGGGAAGCTATCCGGAACCTGCCCCGCAGTGAAAAGGTAACGCCCAAACCTTACCCGGCTTATGATTTTGTACTGCCGGCAGTACGCAAAGCCGGGGCATTGACCTTTATAGCCCACCCCACCAGATATTTCCAGCGGAATAATCTTGAACGCATGGATGCTTTGCGGGAGATACTGCAATTTGATGGTATCGAGTGTGCCCACACCTCGGTTCCGGAAGAGCTTACGCCATTTTACCGTGAATATGCCCTGAAACACAAACTGCTTTCCAGTGCCGGCAGCGACTGCCACTCTGCTCCCGGCGATAAATACCAGTTCAGTTCCGGCTGTCAGCTGGGTGGGCACATCGGCGACCCTCGCTGGGTGGATGAAATAATGGAGCGGTTACAAAAATAAGTACCGGTCACAGCCCAACTTGCGGAAGATCAGTAAACTTTTGTAACGGGGCATACTCCCCTGCCCCGTTCAGTTCCGACTTTTCCAAGCGTCCGCCGTTTTCCCGGAAATCAGGAAATACATTATTTTATTTCGATTTTCAAAACATCATTTCGTTGCAGTTTGTTGTGTCTTATTCTGATTTCATCCTGCCGGAGCAGTTCATACCCCCAGTGGGTGATGAATTCAGCATTGCTGTTATCACGCAACAAAGTTACTGAAGCAGCCTTGCCATTTAATTGCGGCAATATTATATCGCCCATGGGCGGTATGGCGACATAAGCGTAAACAGTTTTTTCTTTTTGCGTATAATACAAGCCATAGGGCGGCGTGTATTCAGACTTGCCGCAGCCGGTGATCGCTTCGCCGTTGACTTTGAACCATTGAGCCAACTCCTGAAGTATTTTTACGGTCTGACAAGTCAACCTGCCGTCGGGCTGCGGGCCTGCATTCAACAGTAAATTGCCGTTTTGCGAAACACACCCGAATACTCGTACTAAAAAAAGACGTCGAAGGGGTAGCGATAGCGACGGTCGCTTCGCAAGGAGTTTCGGCAGTCCTTTCAATACTTACCCTT
>JAFVQX010000176.1 GCA_017504585.1 Lentisphaeria bacterium | reverse complement strand
TTCCTCGTAAAATGCAAGTTAAGATAAACTTAAATTATCTTTATTGCAAGTGTTTACTGTGTTTTTTCATACATTTTTTTTGCAGCAGACCAGCCATGTTCGGGTGTTTGCTGGACGAATAATTGTGAAATATCAACCTATATTGGCAAGATACCTTGCAAAAAATCAGTTTGGGTGTATTTTAATAAGGTATGCTTTGTCTTGAATGACTTTTGAAATTACCTCGTATATTTGAACTTTTTATAAAATAAAGGAATATCGATATGTTTTTTACCAGTACCAGAAGTGTTCAAAGCGTAACTTCCGCGGCAGCTATCACCCGCGGCATCGCTGCCGACGGCGGCTTGTTTGTGCCTTGCGAATTTCCGCAGATGACTTTTGAAAAACTCATGGCTCTTGCCGATATGGATTATATCAGCCGCGCCAAAGAAGTTCTGAAACTTTATTTGACCGATTATACCGACGACGAACTGGATTACTGCGTGCGCGGCGCTTACACCAATACCTTCGATAATAACGATCCCGCGCCCCTTTATGCGGTCAATGATAATACTCAAATGCTGGAATTGTGGCACGGTCCTACATGCGCTTTCAAGGATATGGCACTGCAGCTGCTGCCCTTTTTGCTGGTCAAAGCCGCCAACAAAACAGCTCCCGGCAGAACCATTGTGATACTGGTTGCCACTTCCGGCGATACCGGCAAAGCGGCGCTGGCCGGTTTTGCCGATGTACCCAATACCCGGATCGTGGTATTTTTCCCCGAAAACGGCGTATCGGATATGCAGAAACTGCAGATGATCACCCAAACCGGATGCAACGTATCCGTTTGCGGTATCGAAGGCAACTTTGACGATGCCCAGAGCGGGGTCAAGAAGATCTTTACCGATGATGCGATCCGGTCCGAGCTGGATAAGAAGAATATGGAATTTTCTTCCGCCAACAGCATCAACTTCGGCCGTCTGGTCCCCCAGATCGTTTACTATGTTTCGGCGGCATGTGATCTGCTGAAAAACGGCGCGCTTAAGCCCGGAGAAAAGTTCAACGTTGCAGTGCCTACCGGTAACTTCGGCGATATTCTGGCGGCCTATTACGCCAAGCAAATGGGTGTGCCTATTGACAAACTTATTTGTGCTTCCAACCGCAACAAAGTGCTGGCGGACTTTCTGGCTACCGGGGTATATGACCGCAACCGCGAGTTTTACACAACCAGCAGTCCTTCCATGGATATATTGATTTCCAGCAACCTTGAACGCATGATCTTCCATGCGGCGGGCAACGATGCTGGATTGACCGCCCGTTTGATGAAAGAACTTGCCGAAAAAGGCCGTTACGAATTGCCCAAAGAGGTGCTTGCCAAATTGCAGAGCGAGTTTTTCGGCGGCTATTGCGACGAAAAAGGTACTGAAGAAACTATCAGCGAACTTTTCAAACAATACAACTACCTTGCCGATACCCACACTGCCGTGGGCGCCAATGTGCTTGATCAGTACCGCAAAGCTACCGGCGACAATACGCT
Source organism: Lentisphaeria bacterium (assembly GCA_017504585.1). Taxonomy (GTDB): domain Bacteria; phylum Verrucomicrobiota; class Lentisphaeria; order Victivallales; family Victivallaceae; genus SIG78. The sequence goes on along the minus strand of JAFVQX010000176.1, from coordinate 10,573 downwards.
GGCGGTGGTCGCATCTACCGCGTCGCCTTACAAATTTGCCGCCTCGGTGCTGCCGGCTTTGACCGGCGAAGCGATTCCGGAAGATGGTTTTGCGCAGCTGGAAATGCTTTCCAGGCTCTCCAATACCCCGATCCCGGCGCCGCTGGCCAATCTCAAGGGCTGCGAAGTGCTGCACAAAAATTGTATTGAAAAAGAGAATATGGCAGAGTTTGTTCTGGATTTTCTCAAATAAATATAACTATTTATCGACAGAGGTTTTTATGAGCAGAGTTCGTTTTACAGCGTTTGCTGATTTGCATTATGCCCCCGCATGGTTTAAAAGCGAAGCCGGTGAACGTTTGGCTGCCATTCAGAAGCGGGCGATCGAAAGCAAGTCCGATTTGATAGTGTCGCTGGGGGATTTCAGCCACTTTCCGTCAGAAGCCCAAGCTTTGATCGAGCAGTACAATAATACCGGTATACCCAACTATCATGTGCTGGGTAATCACGAATTCGACCATGACAGTCCGGCTGAAGTCATAGCGGCGTATGGTATGGAAAATTGTTATTACAGCTTTGACTTTAACGGCTTTAAGTTCATTATGCTGGATAACAACTCGTTTTCGGATTATCCGGGGATCTGTTTTCATTATTCCCGGCGCAACTACTTTGACCACGGTTCCGGGCGGGAATATATTGCCCCTGAACAGGTGGAATGGTTCCGGGAAACGGTGAAAAATTCGCCTATACCCTGTATAGTAATGAGTCATGCGTCGCTGGATTACCCCAACCAGATACCAAACCGGGAAGAGCTGTTGGCGATCATCCGCGAGTCGCAGGATACGCCCGGCAGAGTGATGCTTTGTGTGAATGGTCATAATCACCGCAATCATTTGAGCGTGGTGGACAATGTGGCGTATCTTGATTTGAACTCCGCAACCTTTGACTGGGTGAGCAAACCCCACAGTTTTTACCCCCGGGAGTGGTACAAACAGTACGAATGTGTGGGCAATCAGGTGATTTTTGCTGAACCTTTGAGTGCCGTCATAACTCTGGATACCCGGGGCAATCTGGAAATCGAAGGTATCAAAGGCAGTTTTGTCTGCGGAGTCACCCGGGAAATGACCGGTAATCCTGATTCGCTTTATCCTTGCGAGTGTGATGTGCTTTCGGCAAAGGTCAAACTTTGAGGATTTATTTTTTATGAAGATCATCGATTGTCATGTCCACCCGCGGCCGTCAGTCGATTATGCCGGAGAGTTTGAGCGATTTATCAGGCACATGCGCAATCATGGTATCGGGGCTGCGGTAGCTTCGGATCTGGGCGACGGCTGGAAGGCGTATCCCGATGCGGAAACTGTAAGTCAAGCCAACGCCCGGCTGCAAAAGATGTGCGGGAAATACTCCGGAGAGGTTTTCTACCTTGTCTATATAAATCCCCAGTTGGAAAATTGGCGCGAAGAACTTTTGCGGCACGAAAACAGCGCTTGCGGGGTGAAGTTGTGGATTTCGCTGCGGAGCATGTCCGATAAGAGCGATCTTGCCAATTCAGTAAAAGTCATTCAGGCTGCTGCTGAACGGAATTTGCCGGTGTTGATCCACTGCTTTGAACAAACCGGCGGTGCCGCGGCCGGCAGCGTGGGGATCGATGAAATGATCTATTTTGCGCAAAAAGTTCCTGCAAGTACTCTGATTGCAGCTCACAGCAACGGCAACTGGCGCAAACTTATCGATAAAGCCGACCGGGTGCCGGAAAATATATTTTTTGATGTGTCAGGCTGTTACCCCGAGCGGACAATGGTGCGGCGTCTGGTGGATAGATTCGGTTCGGAGCGCATACTCTATGGCTCCGACGCGCCGGGGAGGGGATTTGCCAGCCAGCTGTATAAAGTTTTTTCGGCCGGACTTGCGGAGTTTGAACTCAATAATATATTATATGAAAACAGCCGGCGGATTTTTCATCTGCCGGATCTGCAGTATGTGCCGGCAAAAAAACTGCCCCGGTATCCGCTGCCGGCAAACAACGAAGATAACTTCTGTTTTGCCGGAAAATCGGTTTATTGGGATCACACGGTAAGCGCCGGAGAACTTTCAGCTCTGGGGGCAAAACATAGTGTGACCAAGCTTTATGCTGCCAGTTTATCGGCGATAAAGAGCAAAGATTTTTATACCGCAAATCTCCGTTGGCTTCAGGAAACTTTGCCGTATAAAAATATTCAGCCGTTAGCCGTGGTGGATTTGCCGGATAAGGAGCAGACGCTCCGGCAGCTGAAAAACCTCTCCGGCTTTGCCGGGGTGTGGGTTTCGCCTTATTTGCACAACTGGCGTTTGGGCGACCGCAGTTTTGAGTGGTTCTGGCTGGAGTGCCTGGACCAGCAGATAAAAGTGTGGATAAATTGTGCGTTGAGCGATGACCGTTTCCGCCACGAAAATTTGCAGACAAGTGTAGTCCTCAACGATGAAATAATGGCGTTTGCCGGATTTGCTCCACCCAATAAATATGTACTGCAAGGTACAGCAAATCTGGCAGATTTGAGCGTGAAACTGCCGGAATATTTCAATTTGGAATACAGCAGACTCTCCGATGGCGAATACTCTGCCGAAGAGTTTTTTTCCGGAAAAACCACTTGTGGTTGTGCCGGGCGACTCTGCCGCGGCAGCGAGTACCCGTTCCGGGAGTTTGATGAAGTCGATACTGTTTTAAATGGCGATATTTAACCAACAACAGGAGTTTGTAATGAAAAGTGTGTACGATTTATGGCGTGAATTACTGTCGGTGCCGGAAAAATATCAGTTTGAGCGGAGTGTAAAGCTCGTAAAAAATTATCAGTACGATACTTTTGATGCCGAATTATATCTCCAGAACAATGGTCCTGATACGGTTCAGCGGGTATTGATAACCATGCCGAAAAATTTTTCCGGCAAACTTCCGGCGGTGGTGATCCCCTTTTATTTTCCGGAAGCCATGATCGGTTTTGATATGGAAACGCTGGAAGAATTACCCCGTTTTTCAGAAATCGCCATGTCCAGATTTTTAGCGGAGAGAGGCTTTATAACCATCACCGCCGATGCTTATCACCTGACCTACTGCACAAGTGATAAATCTGCCCGCGAAGACTTCGAACGCTGGCAGAGAGCCGGCGATGCGTTGCTGGCAGATCATCCGGCATGGTGCGGATGCGGTAAGCTGCACGCCGATACACAGCTTTTGATCGATATGCTGGAAAAAGATGAGCGCGTGGATTCAAATCGTATCGGTATTGCCGGACATTCGCTGGGGGGCAAGATGGCGTTTTATACCGGGTGTCTGGATGAACGGATCAAGGTCATGATGGCAAGCGATTTCGGCATCAACTGGGATCAGACCAACTGGCACAATGTATGGTATTGGGGCGATAAAGTTGAAAAATTGAAAGCCGATGGTCTTGATCACAGCCAGCTGCTTGCCATGGCTGGCGGCAAACCTTTTATCCTGCTTGCCGGGCACTATGACAACATGGCAAGTTTTGATACCATGAAACGCTCCGGGGCTTACGCCGATAGTTCGGAAGATCTGGTGATAATCAATCACGCCACTGGGCACCGTCCCCCGGGGGATGTGCTGCAAAAGGGGATGGATTTTCTGGAAAAGTACCTGAAAAAGTGATTTCCCGGAGCTGAATAGAATAAAATCCGGAACAAAACCAATCATAATTCAAAGATTGGCAGGCAAATATTTTTGAAAATAATCGTTTGCCGGAGTATATTGTGTGCAACCAGAGCATTTTCTGCAACATAATAAAGGGGTTATATGGATAATTTGGATTTTGCGCAGAGCAGCAGCAAGTGGTCTTTGCATAATCACTCGAACTTCAGCGATGGAGCTTCATCGCTGGAAGATATGGTGTGCGCCGGTAAAGCGGCCGGATTGGAGATATTCGGTATTTCCGACCATTGGGTGGTACCGCCCTTTGAAGGATCGGATTCCAGCGAGTGGAGCATGGATCTGTCGCGGCTCGATGAATATGTCGAAACTTTGCAAAAGCTTAAAAAAGAGTATGAAACCAGTAATTTTTCGCTCAAGATCGGGCTGGAAGTCGATTTCTTTTTTGAGAATATAAATGAAGTGATAAAAAATTTGCAAACTTATCCGCTGGACTATCTGATCGGTTCAGTTCATTACAGCGGCAAATTTTCTGTGGATCATGACGCCGCAGACTGGCTGCCCCTTGACGAAGATGCCAAACACGAAGTTTGTATGGAGTATTGGAAAAAACTGGAAGGTGCTGCCGCTTGCGGTGCGTTCTCTTTTATCGGGCACCTTGACCTGCCCAAAAAGTTTGCTTTGATCGATAACTCAAGATACACTCCGCAGGCGATAAAAGTCCTCGACGCCGTGCAGCAGAACAATGGTTGCATAGAGTTGAATACAGCCGGCTGGTACAAACCCTGTCAGGCGCCATATCCTGATTTGGAGCTTTTGCAGGAAGCATACAAGCGCAATATAGCTGTAACGGTCAATGCTGACGCCCATTGCCCGGAACATCTGACCCGCGGATTTGTTGAGGCACAAGCGCTGCTGAAGCAAGCCGGGTACTGATTTTTTTATATTGAGAGTTGAAAAGGTAAATATTTCAAAATTATCTGTAACAAAAGGAGATTTTTTATGAAATACAGTTTTTTGCTGCTGGCAGCAGTCGGTATGGCCGGAACTTGTTTGAGCGCCAGAGATATTGATGTGGAGCAATATGTCAAAAAATATTGGACGGTCTATCATAACCGCACTATCGAAATCGGTTTTGGCGATAAGCGCTGGCCGGTGACTCCGGAACTGCGGGCAGAGCGGCAGCGGCACTTTAACGCCATGCTCAAAAAATTTGCACCGCATCAGGTGGAAGATGCCAGCCGGATCGACAAGATCTTCGGCTGGAAGGATGGTACTTATTTGAGCATCTTGCGTTACGGACTTAAAAAAGTTGAAAAAGCTCCCGAAAAAATCAATCCTTCCCACGAATGTACCAGCTGGATAGCCATGGATAACCTTACCGGCGGCAAGCAGATCATTATGCACAAAAACCGTGACTCCAAAGGCCGCCCGCTGACGATCCAACGCCGTGCCATGCCCGGTAAACATGCCTGGATCGGCAATGGTTCAACATATTCATTTTATCCTACACAGGGGATCAACGACCGGGGCGTGGTAATTATGATGAACTCCGGCGACGCCCACCCCGAAGCCGAAAACAGCCAATACGGGTTGAGTACCGGTATAATTGCCCGAATATTGTTGGAAGAGTGCGGCACTGCCCAAGAAGCAGTGGCATTGCTGGAAAAAATCATTGCCGCCAATGCTTATACCCATGTGGAGTGCGGCTCCATCTGGTTTATCGGTGACTCCGAAAATGTCTATATTACCGAACACAATGCCCGAAACTGGTGTACCAAAGCGGTCAACTCCGGTTTTATCGCCCGGGCTAATGCTTTTCATTATCCGGAAATGCAGATTTATTCCTTGCGTAATTACAATAGTTTGATTGCTCACAGCCGCCGGGAGTTTGCGGTGCGGGATTATCTGGTGAATACTCAATGGCGGAACAATGGCGTTATTACGCCGCTGGATATTGCAGCTTCTTCACGCATCAATAAAGTCGATGGCGATCCCAAGTGTTATCCACCTTGCGGCAGAAGCACCATTTCGGGCAACACATTTGTTATTGATAAAGAGTATCCGGAGTACTTGAGTTCGGCATATATGACTTTATCCTCGCCGGCAAGCTCCTGCTATTTGCCGGTACCTCTGACCTTGAAAGAGATCCCCGAAGAGATTTGCAACGGTTCTTACAGTATGCGTTCTTTTGAGTTGATGGATAAAAAACAGCCGCTTTTGCCTGCCGATAAGCTGGCAGTTTTGGAAAAACGGCTCTATGAGCGTCACGCTGCTGCCATCGAAAAAGCCCGTAAGCTCTTGCGTACCAGCAAAAGCCACACTGTGCAAGCAGATGTGGCAAAAATTCTCAACGATGCTTTTGCCGAAAACTTCAAGGATCTGCAAGCCAGCGTCAAGTAAAAAATAAAGTGTTAAATAATGTATAGAGTTTTTTCTGCCTTGCTTTTATGCTGCTGTGCGGTAACGCTTTCCGGTCGGGATATTGACTTGGAAAAACATGTAAAAAAATACTGGACTCGCTGGCATAACCGCCAAGTCGAAGTTGCTGACGGCGATAAACGCTGGCCGCTTACTCCGGAGTTGAAAAGGAAACGCCTTGATCACTATAAGTCGGCTTTAAGCAAGTTTGCCCCGCATATTGTTGAAGAAACTTACCTTATCGACAGGGCTTTTAACTGGAAAAAAGGTACATATCTTGGTATCTTGCGTTTTGGTGCAAGAAATATTAAAATTGTACCTGATGTTCCCAAACCGCCTCATGAATGTACCAGTTGGGTCGCTATGGATAATCTGACGGGCGGAAAAGAAATCATCATCCACAAGAACCGCGACTCCCGAGGCCGTCCCGTAGCGATCTTGCGACGGGCTGTACCCGGTAAACACGCCTGGATCGGCAATGGCCCGCAATATGGTTTGTCTCCATCGCAAGGTATAAACGACCGGGGAGTGGTTGTTATGATGAATGCCGGTGATGCTTTGCCTGAAGCGGAAAACAGCCAGTACGGGTTCGGTGTGTTTTTAATGTGCCGCATTATGCTGGAAGAAGCTGGTACAGCCAAAGAAGCAGTAGAGTTGCTGAAAAAAATTATATACTCCAACTCTCACACCCACGTTGAGTGCGGCTCAATCTGGTTTATCGGCGACTTTAGAAATGTCTATATTGTGGAACACAGCAACCGCAAGGTCGTTGCCAAAAAGGTTAATTCCGGCTTTATCGCCCGGGCAAATGCTTTTCATTATCCTGAAATGCAGATTTATTCCTTGCGTAATTACAATAGTTTGATTGCTCACAGCCGCCGGGAATTTGCCGTGCGGGATTATCTGGTGAATACTCAATGGCGGAACAATGGCGTGATAACACCATTGGATATTGCAGCTTCTTCCCGCATCAATAAAGTCGATGGCGACCCCAAGTGTTATCCGCCTTGCGGGAAAAGTACCATTTCGGCTTCCACATTTACTATTGACAAAGAATATCCGGAGTATTTGAGCTCTATGTATACGGTGTTTGCCTCTCCGGCAAGCTCCTGCTATTTGCCGGTGCCCATGACTTTGAAAGAGATTCCAGAAGAAATCCTTGATGGCTCATTGAGTATGCGTTCCTTTGAGTTGATGGATAAAAAACTGCCGATTTTGCCCGCCGATAAACTGGCAGTTTTGGAAAAACGGCTCTATGAGCGTCACGCTGCTGCCATCGAAAAAGCCCGTAAGCTCTTGCGTACCAGCAAAAGCCACACTGTGCAAGCTGATGTGGCAAAAATTCTCAACGATGCTTTTGCCGAAAACTTCAAAGATCTGCAAGCAACTGTTGCCGCCAGCCGCTGAAGACTTTTTAAGCCAAATCCAGCAGTTCAATGCCCTGACGGCAATCGCTTAAAAATGTTTCCACTGTTTCCGGTCTGGTGTTCCACGAGGTCATCAGCCGGATGCCGCCGGAGCCGATAAAGTTGTAAAAGTGCCAGCCGGCTTGTTCCAGATGTTCCGCCAGGGCAGGGGGCATTTCGGCAAAGATGGCGTTGGCTTCCACCGGAAACAAAAGTTTTATGCCGGGCAACACTTGCAGTCCGGCAGCCAGTTTTTGGGCCATATTATTGGCATGGCGGGCGTTGGCCAAATACAAGTCATCTTGCAAAAGCCCCAGATATTGGGATGATATAAAACGCAATTTACTGCCCAGCTGACCGGATTGTTTGCAGCGGAAACTGAAATCTTCTGCCAGATCTTTGCGGAAAAAAATCAATGCTTCGCCCAGCATTGCACCATTTTTGCTGCCGCCAAAGGTCATTACATCCACTCCGGCACGCCACGACAAATCTGCGGGGGTACAGTTTTGTGCGGCAAGAGCATTGGCAAAGCGTGCTCCATCCATTTGCAGAAACAAGTTGTGGCGGTGCGATCTGTCGGCTATTGATTTTATTTCTTCAACAGTATAACATGTTCCGCACTCGGTACTTTGAGTGATCGTTACCGCCCGGGGCTTGGGATAATGCAAGTCGGAACGCTTGTTGACAAAGTAATCCACCGCCTCTGCCGGCAGTTTGCCCAGAATGTTGGGGGCTGTAAAAATCTGACTGCCGCCGGAGAAAAATCCCGGGGCACCACATTCGTCGGTTACGATGTGTGCTGTGTCGGCGGCGATCACGCTGTGGAAAGGCGTGCAGATCTGTGCCAGAGTAAGGGCATTGGCGGCGGTGCCCGTGTAAACAAAAAATACTTCGCAATCGCACTCAAATTTTTCCCGTATAAGCGTGCAGGCTTTTTCCGTCCAAACATCATTGCCGTAACTTTCGGCGTAATTCAGATTGGCTTGGTTGATTGCTGAAAAAACTTCCGGACATACGCCGGAATAGTTGTCGCTGGCAAACTGTTGCGGTTTTTCGCTCATTTTTTTACATCCTTTGCTGTTAAAATATTTGCTATTTTGAATATCGTTTATTATATTATACATGCTGGCAGGGTTGAATACAAATTTAAAAGTCTAATAAAATGAAAAATTTTTAATATATTAAACAAATTATGAGTAAAATCAATCAAGTCGAATTGCCTGAACTGGGCGGTAATGTTAAGCGGGAGCGATTGGCACGCAGCTGGTCGCTGGAAGATTTGGCAAAGATCTGCGGGGTATCCAAAGCGATGCTTTCGCAGGTGGAAGCCGGAAAAGTCAACCCCACCATCGGCACACTGTGGAAGATCGCTGCTGCTTTGGAAGTTGATTTGAATTTGCTTTTGCAAGGCAAAAAAGAGGTTCTGAAGTGCTTTGAAGTAGGCCGCAGCGGGGATTTGCCGCTGCTGCACGAAAATCAGGATGGAGAAGTTACCATCAAGGTTCTTTCCGGCAAGGATCTTTTGGGTAAGCTGGAGTTTTATCACCTGACTTTTGCGGAAAAATCCAGTTTGTCTTCTGACGCTCATTACCCCGGCAGCGAAGAGATCGTTACTGTTATCAGCGGCAAAGTAAAAGTTACGGTGCGGGATCGCTCCACAATATTGCAGAGTGGCGATGTTTTGCGTTTTGCCTGTGATTTGCCTCACAGTATAACAAATCATGCATCAGGAAACAGCATTTTGCACATGATCGTCCGCTTCCCGGCAGAAAGCGGGAAGTGATTTTCGGGAAATTTTGCGGTTTTTTCTCTTTTTTACTTGACAAATATTTGTTTTTATTGTATACTTATTTCAAACAAAAAACAAGGGGTTGTTTTTTTTAGAGAAGCGATTTTATGAAAGACGCTGTAAAAAGTATAGATCTTATTGCTCCGCAAGCGGGAGAAACTCTCTATCTCCACACTCCGGAACAGCAAGCTTTCTTTAATGACCCCAGCCGTTTTGTTCTGCACGAAGCTGACCCCACTCCCAATAAAGTTGACTACACCGCTCCGTTGCCGGTGCGTTTCCGCTGGAAAGCTGCGGGCAGGGCGGTACTGGCAATCAGCGAAAATGCCGATTTGAGCAAAGCAAATGTCTATACCGGCATAAACGATTGCCGGGTATACAATCTTCTGCCGGGTAAAAGATATTATTTCCAGATCCAATGTGGTGAAATTGTTTCAGAGATACGCAGTTTCTCTATTGCTCTGGAGCTGCCGCGGGTGATCAACCTGCCCAATGTTACCAATGTGCGGGATTGCGGCGGCTGGCAGCTCAATAGTGGCAAACGCTATAAATTCAACATGCTCTATCGTGGAGCGCAGTTTGAACCGTGGACGGTTTTGCCACACGGTTGCGGGATAAATGCCGAAGGCGAAAAACTTTTGAAGGCATTGAAAATAAAAACCGAACTGGATCTGCGTGCTGACGGCGCAGACTTTTTTCAATCTTCCAATATGCTTTACTGCAAGATACCTTCCACAGCTTACGCCACCTGGCAGGAAGAAGGGATTTTTTCTGCGGAAGCTATGGAGCAAATTCGCAAAATATTTATCTTGCTTGCTGATAAACTGGTTTACCCGGTGTACTTTCATTGTCAGGGCGGCGGCGACCGCACCGGCACGCTGGCTTTTCTGCTGGGGGCAATGCTGGGGATGAGTTATGATGATTTGCTTACGGATTACGAATTCAGCAATCTGTCAGTTTCCGGCGAACGGATACGCTATTCGACGGTGTGGCAAGCCTTTGAAAAGAAGTTGCAGACCTTTGCCCCCGGCGAAAGCGTGCAAACTCAAGTAACCAATTATCTCTATCAATGCGGTGTAAGTGATTTGCTGCTTGATAAAATAAAAAATATTCTTACGGAGTAAAGTATGGTAAGTTTATCAGATATAGCCCGTGAGGTAAATTTGAATGTTTCGGTGGTATCCCGGGCGTTGAGCCCCAACCCCGAACAGAATGCCAAAGTCAAAACCGCCACCCGGGAACGTATCCGCAAGACTGCTGAACGCATGAACTATATACCCAACCGGCAGGCGTCCTTTATGGGGCGCAAGGGCAACGCTACGATCTTTTGTTTTA
>JAFVQX010000175.1 GCA_017504585.1 Lentisphaeria bacterium | reverse complement strand
CCCCGATTCACCGGCCGCAATCTCCTCCAAGACTAATCGGGAAAAATTGCGGCAAATCTCGAGCCTTGCTGCTGCGTCCAGCTCGGTCGAGTACAGTCGTACACTCCCTCGCTGTGCGTCTTGCAAAACCTCAACCTTTACACGCACTTTTGCTTGCCAATATGGTTCGCCTTGCTTGTCCCTCCGTAGCTTTATGCGAAGCCGGAACGCATTTTATTTATTGCTGTATTGTTATTTACTGCAATGCTTCGCATCTAAAAAAAATCTTAAAAATTCCTGAAAATCCGTTAGTTATGGATTTTTTTGATCACGGGGTAAACGCATGGATAAAAATACTGCATTGCAAAACCAAAGTGCGAGCATAGGTCGGGATTTTGACAAGACGCACCTGAGGGAGTGTTCTTGGATACTCGATCCGGCTTCGTTTCACTACGCCGTGACAAGCTGAAGGGGTGATGCTGACAATGATACTGCGCAGCAAAACCAAAGTGCGAGCATAGGTCGGGATTTTGGCAAGCCGCACCTGAAGGAGTGTTCTTGGATACTCGATCCGGCTTCGTTTCACTACGCCGTGACAAGCTGAAGGGGCGGTGCTGACAATAATACTGCGCAGCAAAACCAAAGTGCGAGCATAGGTCGGGATTTTGGCAAGCCGCACCTGAAGGAGTGTTCTTGGATACTCGATCCGGCTTCGTTTCACTACGCCGTGACAAGCTGAAGGGGCGGTGCAGTCAAGGTCCCGAGATATGCCGCACTTTGGTTTTGCTTAAAAAACGCTTAAGACCAAGCCGCCGAATATCAGGGTAAAGCCGGTCAGACGGGGGATGGTTATTTTTTCTTTCAGGATCAGCACTCCAGCCAATGCACAAAATGGCAAGCTCAACTGGCGGAACGCCTGCACCAAACTTACATTGGTCACCATGGGCATTGCCAGCAGGATCATGCAATAAGCCAACGTGCTGAATATCCCGGAAAATGATGGATAGATGGTACGGCAGAAACGTTCTTTGAATTCTTTGCGTTCTTCTTTGAAGAACTGTATTACAATAAACATGCTCGAACAGATACACAACTCCAGCAAGCCCAGATACATACAGCTTATGATCACTTTGTCGTCGGCGCTGAAAGAGTTTTTCATGAATTTGATCGCCTGACTGTCAAAAATCGTATATCCGGTGGTGCCGCACGCCGCCAGCACAATAAATATAAAGTGGCTGTTGAGATAAGTTTTGAGTTTGAGTTCCTTAAAGCTTGGCAGCGGCATGATAAAACAGCCGAAAAAAATCAATATCATACCGATCATACTGAATGTACTCAAGGGTTTGCCGATATGGAAGATCAAAGTCAATATTGCCGTAAAAAGTACCGGCAGCGCTCTTGCCATGGGGTATGCCATGCTTATATCGGCGCGGCGGTAGGTATTTGCCAGACTGGTAAAGTAGAGTACTTCGCAAAGTACGCTGCCGATGACCATTAGATAAAATACATTCGGTACCGTGCTCCAATCCACTTTTTGTATGCCCCAGATGGTAATCCCCAGCCACATGATCGCGGCAGTCATGGAGGCTTGCATATAGAACGCCATGGAGGGGCGTTTGGATTTGCTCAACAAGTTCCAGCTGGCATGAAATCCGGCCGAGGCGAGAATTAGAAGAAAAGCTGTAAAAGTCATATTTTATCCTTTGTTGGTTGATGTTTTCGGGTCAAAAGCCTTGCGCAGACCTTCGCCGGCAAGGTTGAATCCGGCTACCGCCCAAAAGAGCATCAGGCCGGGAAAAAGCGTCATGTGCCATGCACTTAACGGATCGTTGAAGGCGCTGCGCAGCATGCCGCCCCAACTGGCGGTGGGCGCCTGCACTCCGAAGCCGAGAAAACTCAAGGAGCTTTCCGAGAGGATAGCGCCTGCCACGCCAAAAGAAAATGTGATCATTACTGTCCCCAGAATATTGGGCAATATGTGATAAAAGAGTATCCGCCAGGTCGGAAAACCCGAAGCCATCGCCGCTTTTACATAGGTCATTTCCCGCTGTTTGAGTACTTCGCCGCGGGTGAGCTGTGCCATGCCGATCCAGCCGGTCAGACCGATCACGGCAATCACTGCCAGAATGGATTGCTCAAATTTGTATTCCTGAAAAAACGCCATGATTATCAGCAAAAGCAAAAATACCGGAAAACAGATCAATATTTCCACAAAACGCATGATCATCAAGTCAAACCATCCGCCCCGATATCCGGCAAACACCCCGATCACCACTCCGATAAACATAGCTATTGCCGTTGCCAGCAGCCCGACTGCCAGCGAAATCCTGCTGCCGTAGATCAAACGGGTCGCCAAGTCCCGCCCCAGTTCATCGCAGCCAAGAATATGTTTTGCCGATGGAGCAGATAAGGGTTCGCCAACTTGTTCAAAAGGTCCGTAAGGCAGCAGAGTCATGATCTGGAATGCTCCGGCAGGCATCCGGGCATTGCGGTAATCCACCCGTTCAAGTTTGGGGCGGGTCAGGGCAAAAGGCAATATCAATGCTGTCAGCAGCAATAAGGTCAATATTCTGCGGATAAAGCGCCTTTTTATCAAGCGCATAACCCAACAGATCAACAGCGCCAGCGAACAGTAATTGAAAAGTTGTTCGATACAGTATTCGGTGCTTTCGGGAGCAAAAAAACTGCGCCAGAACGGCATGCTCAACCCCTGTTGCGGAGCATACGCCAGCAGCGGCCGCGGATTGGCGATCAATGGAGCAAACAAGGCGATCAACAACATTATTCCAAGCATTATCAACGGCAGCATGGCAAGCTTGTCCGAACGGAATCGCTGCCATGCCGCATACATGGGGTTGTTGTTGGTAGCTGGAGAGTGCATTTTTTTAATCAAGGCGTATTACGGCAGCTTCTTCAAGCGTATCAAGCACAAATTCGCCATCGGCGGTTTTGCGCAGTTCTCTGCCGCTCCAAATATCCGTCGCCCGGGTGAATTTGCTTGGGACCGAAAGTTTTATATCCTTTAAAACTGCGCTCTTTTCGATGGGGCGCACCACACTGGTATAATTGGTCAAATGCACCAAAACACAATCTTTGCTTTGCCGCACACTTACTGACACGCCGCAGGAAGCATTGCTTACAGTGTATTCATTATTGGAACTTTCCGCAATCAATTTGCCCAAAAGATCCCGCCAGGGTTTATGGGCAAAACCGAAGTAAAACTCAAAAACTGCCCCGGAGATATAGATGACAGAACCTTTGCCGTATGCTGTTTTTACTGCATAGGGCAGGGTGGGATCTTGAGGTTTGGCTTCGTAGCAGCCTTTCATGGGCACATTGGCTTTACCGAAAATATTGGCTGGATCCTTGACGGTAATTTCCGCACTCCATACCGGCGCCGGCAGCCATTGATGGGCGTTGTCGGCTGCATAAAAACCGGGGAAAGCGCAGTAGTTGAATCTGTTATGATCAAGATATTTGCCGCTGTAATCAAATCCGGCAGCTTCGGCAAAAGCTCCTTTATCGCGTTTGAGGCCTTTTTCGTCGTACATGCCGAATTCGCCGTCGGCGATCAATGTGCCGCCATTTTTTACAAATTCCAGCAAGGCATTGCGCGTGGTTTCGCTGACCATGGCAAGATTGGGGGCAATCACCGTTTTATAACTATTGAGCGCCGGCAAATTAAGTTCGCAGACCGCATCGTAAGGTCTGTTCAAATGAGAAAGCACTCCGAATGCCCCCTGAATGGCATCGGAATAGTTTCCGGGGAAATTGCCGGAATTTTCGGCGCTGCCGTACAAATCGCTTTCTTCTTTGCTCTTGCGGTATTTGGCGGCGGTATCGTAGCTGTAAAAAACTGCCACATCGGCAAGACTGCGGGTATCTTGATAAAGCTCATCATATTTTTTATCAAACTGAACCAGGCGTTTTGCCATTTTTCCAGCTTCGCTGGCGAGATTATCCGGATTGCAATGTATGCCATACCAGACGCTGGCACCGTTGCCAATGGCCGACATGTAGCAAAGCACAGTTTCCGCCGGCGTGTGCATAAACCAACCCCAGGGCTTGTGATCCCCGGCAAAGAAGATCACTGTGGGTTTCTCGCCGGCAACCGCTTCGGCAAGTTTTGCGGAGCTGGCGCATTTCCAGAACGGTACATTCTTGGGTTCGCCATAAAAGAAAAATCCGCCTTCGGTACCTACAATATCATCGCTGGCAAGCTGCCGGGCAAAGTCTTTGCTGTCGGCGCGCCCCACAAACAAACCTTCGTTGAAATACATCTGCCAATCGGGATTGACCGATTTAACATGTTTGTAGAGATCGCTTTTGAATTTGAGTACTGACTCATAGGTAAACTTTGCCAGCTCCCCCCGGGTGGCTTGGGCATAGGTTTTGCCGGTGGTTTCTTTAAACAATGCCTGACAGCGGGGGCAATAACAGGTGTGATAATGGGGGCCATCAAAAAAGAGTCCGTAAATATCAAACTTTTTCAGCGACGCTATACAGTCAAAAAAGTAATCTTTCCAGCCGGAATTCAGACAGCACGCCGGATAGGTGTTGTAGGAAAGCGGGAATTCGCCATTGGCATTTATCACCCCCCATTCATCTTTACGATCGGCAATGGATGGCCCCAGAATGTGGCAGTTCATATATACGATAGTGCCAAGGTTGCTGGCGCGGGAGTTTGCCAGATATTTTTCCAACAGTTTACCATGTCGTTTTTCATCGTAAATAGCGCTGTACATATCTGCATGAGTATGGAGCAGCTGTTCGGTATCAAAGCCGAAATCCTGCCAGAACTCCGGCATTTTCAAAGTTTGTTCTTCGGTTTGAAAATTACATTGCAAAGCGGCAATGCGCATATGTTTTTTCATAAATAAAACCCTTCTGCATATATTGATTGACTTTTTAAAAAGGTAATTTCAAAAATCCAACTTCATATTTAAAATACACCAAGATAATTATTTTTCAAAGTAATGTCTTGTATACACGCGGTTTTTTCTTAAAGTCTGCAATAGTGCGGTATGATATCCTCGTAAATGCCGGATTTATTGCGAAATCCCCCCGGGATCACGCCCAGTTGAGCAAAGCCCAGTTTTTTATAGAGATTGAGTGCCGGGGTGTTACTGGCGACCACCGCATTGAATTGCAGGAGCCTGAAATTTGCCTTGCGTGCTTCTGTCATACAATGTCTGACCAGCATTTCGCCCACGCGTCTGCCCCGGAATTCGGGCGTTACTGCATAACTTGCATTGCAAATATGCCCGCAGCGCCCCACATTATTGGGATGGAGGATATAAAGGCCGAAGACCTTACCACTGTCCATATCCACCGCAAGACCGGT
>JAFVQX010000174.1 GCA_017504585.1 Lentisphaeria bacterium | reverse complement strand
ATAGATATAGATATAGATATAGTTCTGTTCTCAATATCGGTTGATAATCAGTAAAGATGTTGAATAAGATTTTTACAAAACTTAAAGGGTATTTATCTATTTGTTGCACAAATAGATAAATACCAATAAAAGGTTTGGAAAAGGGTGATGGGGTTTGGGGAAGAGGGAAAGAACCTTTCCTGAAAAGGTTTTTCCCTCTTCCCCAAGGCGCCAACATCAACCTTTATCGGGAATAAAGCAAAAGGATATTTTATGCGGACAACACTGAAAGATATAGCACTTCATGCGGGTGTTTCGACTGCTCTGGTATCCAACTACCTCAACGGCAGCCGTGCCGCCCGGATGTCGGATGCCACCCGGGAGCGGATCGAAAAGGCTTTGAAGGAGCTGGATTATCAGCCGTCGTGGGCGGCGAGAGCGTTGCGGACAGGCAAAAGCAACATTATCGGGCTGGCGGGCACTATGCTTAATTACGAGGTCAACCAGTCGGAAATGCTGGCGCTGTTCTATGCTGCGTCCCAGCGGGGGTATCAGCTTTCGGTGCAGTTTACCGGCGATGATCCAGCTCGCCTGCCCGGGGCGGTCAGGAGTCTTTTGGCACAGGGCTGCGATGTGGTGATAGTTTCCGGGAACCTGACCGGTGAAGATTGCCGCAAATTAGCTGAATATACGCCCAAACTTGTATTGATAAATTCCAATAAAAGTTCGGAGATCGCCGGTCGGACCATCCGCTATGATTACGAAAGTGCGGTCTTGACGGCTTTGGAGGATTTGAAAAGTTCCGGGCATGAAAATATTTGTTATCTTTGCGATAAAAACTGGAGCATCGACCAGCGTATGAGTGCATTTTTATCCATGTATCCGGCAGAAAATCTGGTGGATTGCAACCTTTACGGAATGCGGGATAAGGCGTGGTTCGATACGCTTCTGGCAAGCCGGAAAGAGTGCAGGGCATTTTTCTGCATCAACGATATGATCGCTTTGGAGCTTATGCAATATTTGCTTTTGAACGGCAAAAAGGTTCCGGAAGATTATTCGGTGCTGGGGTTTGACAATGTGCATGCCGCCGCCATGACCATTCCGGCATTAAGCAGCATAGCCCGCCCGTTGGACGAAGTCGCCAGCCGGGTGATCGACCGTTGCGAAGAGATCATAAAAGATCGCAGTACAGAGTTTGAAACAGAAATTTTTAAATGTATATACATCCCCCGGAGTACCACTCTCCGTCGGGAAAAACAAGGAGATGCAGTTTATGAAAAAGAATAAGATCTTGCAGTTTGGTGAAGGCGTTTTTTTGCGGGGCTTTGTTGAACCATTGGTTCAGCAGATGAACAAATGTGCCGACTTCAATGGCGAAGTCTATGCCGTCAAACCCCGTGCCGGAGCAGTCCCCGCCAAATTTGCCGACCAGAATTGCCAGTACAATCTTTTGGTACGGGGCATTACCGAAAGCAATGAAACAGTGGAAACTGTGGAAAAAATCACCGTGCTGAAACAAGTTCTTTCCAGTTCGGAAGAGTGGGATAAAGTCGAAGCTCTTGCCTGCGACGGAGATCTGCACTTCATTTTCAGCAACACCACCGAAGCGGGCATTGCTTACGAAGAAAATAACTTCGATACCATCCCCGGCAAGCTGGCAAGGCTTCTGCAGAAACGCTTTCAAGCCAATTTGCCCGGAGTGGATATTCTGCCTTGCGAACTTATTGAAAACAACGGTCAGACCCTCAAAGAGTATGTTTTGCGTTATCTTGCAGGAGATGCGGCTTATGATTATGTGAAAAATCAGTGCCGCTTTTACGATACACTGGTTGACCGCATCGTGTCGGGTTTTCCTGCTGATTACGCAAGATTCGATGCCGACGACCAGTTGATGGTGGCGGTGGAGCCTTTTGCATTTCTGGCGATCAAGGGCGGCAAGGAACTTCTGGAAAGGCTGCCGCTGCCGGAAGATATTGCTCTCCTGACCGATGACCTGACACCTTACCGCACCCGGAAAGTGCGGGCACTCAATGCTTCTCATACCGGAATGGTTTCCGGCGGTTTGCTGGCGGGTTTCTCCGAAGTTCAGCAGCTTTTGGCAGATGAAAAATTCCGCAGCCGCATCGAAAAAACGCTCTTTGATGAAATTCTGCCCACCATTGCTTTGCCCGAAGCGGAGAAACGCTCCTTTGCCGAAAGTGTTCTGCGGCGGTTTGCCAATCCTTTTGCCCATCACAAACTTGAAGCCATTGCTTTGAACAGCGTTGCCAAGTGGAAGGTGCGTATATTGCCGGTGATCCTGGACAGCCCCACGCTGCCTTATTACTTATCCCGCTCGCTGGGCGAACTCTTCAAGCGTTATAAGCTGAATAATGCTGCCGGCGACACCGCCGAAATCGCCGCCCGCTTTGCCGGATCGTATACAGTGGATGACTTTTTGAGCGATAAAGAGTTGTGGGATATGGATCTGCACGATATCCCCGGCATGGCCGAGGCTGTAAAGGAGGTGCTGTTATGATAATCCATGCCAAAGACAATGTGGAGATCCGCTCCGACGGTCATAAATACGCCCGCACTGACATACCTTGCGGTACAAAAATCATCAAATACGGTATGCCTATCGGTTCGGCGACCGGCAACATCGCTTGCGGCGAACATGTGCATACGCATAACTGCAAGACTGATCTTGAGGGTATATTGGAATATACTTATGAACCCGATTTCACTGTTCCGGAAATTGCCTGCAACCGTTCTTTCATGGGGTACCAACGCCCCGATGGTCAGGTGGGGATCCGCAACGATATATGGGTGATCCCTACGGTAGCGTGCGTCAACAAACTTGCCAAACAGCTTGCCGACTATGCCGGAGGTGTGGCGTTGGAACACCCCTACGGCTGCTCCCAGCTGGGCGAAGATCACGAAAATACTGCCAATGTGCTGGCGGCTCTGGCTCATCACCCCAATGCGGGGGGCGTGCTGATCGTGGCATTGGGCTGCGAAAACAATACTTTGGCAAGTTTCAAGCAGCGTTTGGGCGATTACAGCAAGCTCAATATCGAGTTTCTGTTGGCACAGGATGCAGGCGACGAACTGGCTGCCGGGAAAATGCTCATTGATAAATTGCAGAAAAATGTGGTCAATGAGCGTGTGGAAATCCCCGTAAGCAGTTTGAAAGTCGGGCTTAAATGCGGTGGTTCCGACGGTTTTTCCGGCTTGACCGCCAATCCCTTGTGCGGCAGATTTTCCGACTGGCTCGCCGGGCAGGGCGGCACTACGGTTCTGACGGAAGTACCGGAAATGTTCGGTGCCGAAACACTGCTTTTCAACCGCTGTATCAACAAAGAAATTTTTGATAAAGCTGTAAAGATGGTCAACGATTTCAAAAATTATTACGCCAAACACGATCAGGTGATCTACGAAAATCCCTCTCCCGGCAACAAGGCCGGCGGCATTACCACGCTGGAAGATAAATCTTTGGGGTGCGTGCAAAAGGGCGGCTCTTCGCCGGTCATGGATGTTTTAGCTTACGGGGAAAAGTTGACCACTCCCGGTTTGAATCTCCTTTCCGGCCCCGGCAACGACCCCATTGCGGCAACGGCGCTGGTGGCGGCGGGCTGTCACCTGATGCTGTTCACCACCGGCAGAGGCACTCCTTACGGTTCGGTGATCCCCACGATCAAGGTGGCGACCAATACCGCTTTGGCAGAAAATAAAGCCAACTGGATAGATTACGATGCCATGAAAAATCCGGAAACCGAAGCCTTTGCTGAATATATCCTGCAAGTGGCTTCCGGTGAAAAATCCACTTGCAACGAAAAAAACAACTATCGGGAAATCGCCATATTCAAAAGCGGCGTAACGTTGTAAACTATAAAATGAGGAAGGACATTATTATGAGCAATAAAATCATTGTTTCCGAACAACTTAAACACAAGTTATCCCGTTATTTATATATGCAGTTTGCCGAACCGCTGGGTACTGCCGATACTTCCATCGATGCGGCATGGGATTATCTGCACAACCGCTGGCAGCCCAAAACGGTGGATATACTCAAGAAACTTGCTCCCCCCATGATCCGCTGGGGCGGCGGTTTTGCTGCCTATTACCATTGGTACGAAGCCGTGGGCCCCCGGGAAAAGCGTATCCCCATACACAATATTTGCTGGGACGGACTTTTCTCCAATCAGGTGGGCACTTGCGAACTTTATGAGTTGGCAAAACTGCTGGGCAGCGAACTTTTGCTCAATATCAATTACGAGTCCGAAGGTTCGGAATTTCTGGCACATCCCGCCCCCGGGATCGACCGCAAAGGTACGGCTGAAGAAGCTGCCGACTGGATAAGATACTGCAACGACCCGGATAATGAATTACGGAAAAGCCACGGCTATAAAGACCCGTTCAACGTCAAATATTGGCAGATCGGCAACGAAACCGGTTATGTGCCGACAATTCTGCCCAAGATCACCCATGAGCAGAATGCAAAAAAGGCTGTGGAGTTTATAAAAGTCATGCGGCATGCCGATTCGTCGGTCAAATTGATCGTCTGGGGCGACGGACCTAACGAAGAGTGGCAGAAGCGTTACAACGAAGGCAAGTTGAACTATTGGTGTCAGAGCGTGTGCGAAGCGGTCGGCGACTCGGCGGAGCTGGTGGCATTCCACAACCACTTCGGGATCGGTGAAAAATACAACCACCTGACTTTCAATAATTACCGCAAAGATTTTGATTTGACCTTCGAGTTGCTCCTTGAAGGGGTAAAAGACTTTGAAGACCGCATAAATTACATGCGCTCTTCGCTGAAAGGTTTCAGCCAGAAAATCGCCATGACCGAAGGGCATTACGCCATTACCGGCCGCCATTGCGGCAGATTGTATTCATCGTGGTGTACCGGTCTGGCATACGCCAAATGCTGCAATATTCTGGAGCGGAACGGCGATTTGATCGAAATTGCCACTTTGGCGGATTTCATGGGCAACTGCTGGCAGAACAATGCAGTAATATTGCCGGACAGCTGCTGGCTGGCTGAAAAGATGCCTTACTTGCAGCCGATAGGTTCGATCATGGGGTTGTTCAGTCAGCACATGGGCGAATATGCTCTGGAGGCATCGGCTCCCGGCAAAGTGGATATTTCAGCCAGTAAAAGCGGTGATAAACTTTTCCTGCATCTGGTGAACCTCGATAGCGCAAACGCTTGCAAGCTGGAACTCCCGGCCGCAGAAAATCAGCAAATCAAAGTTTGGGAGATCTCCGGAAATTTGGATGACGAAGTCAATGAAGGTGATCCCTTGATTTTTGAACCCGAAGAGTTTGAGCTTGAAAGTAATATTTACACCATCCCGGCATCCGGGGTGGCAGCCATCGAGATTTTTTGAGTGATCGGATAAAATGAGGCGCAAACAGAGCTGTATTGGTACTGTTTGCGAAAAATTCCAGTATCGTAATGCTGAATTTGCGCCGTGCCATGGAGATATTATGAGCGGCTTTGGTTATTGCTCATAATATCTTTTTTATCTGCCTGCAGAAAATTACGGTAAGCGGTTGCAGCCGCCGCCGTTTACGGCTTGGGGCGCACTCTGCCTTCGCTGGCGTACCATTTGTCCAGGCGGTCTTCGATAAAGGATATGATCCTCTCGTGGAGATCTTTGCCGGAGTCGGTTACCATTTCCGGTTCGCCGAATTCAAAGTAAACTTCGTGTTTGCGATGCACCGGCCCCATATCGCGGATAAGTTTGCCGTTGCCCAGAAAATCGGTCTTGAGTGCCAGCGGCAGCACCGGGACTCCGGCTGCTTTGGCAAGTTTTATGCCGATGGTGTTGAAGTTTTCGGGAATGAACATTTCGCTGCGGGTCGCCTGGGGGAAGAGTACGATGCTCTTGCCCCTGCTCAAGCGCTCTTTGCCTTCGGTAAGAACTGCTTTGAAGTCATCGCGGGGATTGACCCGGTCGACTGCGATGGCTTCCAGACTGCGCATGATATCGCCAAAATATTTTACATCAAAAAGCGAGCGTTTGATAACAAAAGTAAAATCCAGCCGCGGCCGCATGACCGAGTGAAGAAGTGCGGTTTCCAGCAAGCTCATGTGATTGGCTACGATCACTGCCGGCTGCCCGTTGAGCTTTTTTATGTTGTCCAGATTGCGCAAGTGCAGTTTGCCGCCCACGGCTTCCAGCAGCCGGGTGTTGCCGTTGGAAAATTCTGTCTGCATAAAGGCATCCAGTTTGCCCGCCTGACCGCACTTGCCGGTTCGTACAAAGATACCGAAGTTTTTCCAGTAAAAATACCAGCGGCTGCGCAGCAGCAGATTATCCATAAAAGCGTGGGGCACATTGTCGGGGGTATCGTAATCGTTGGCGGCAAAAAGATAATTTTCAAGATATTCCATAATCAAACGGCCTTTCAGTAGTAAAGCATTCTTTCTTAAAATACCATCAAAGCGGTTGTTTTGCAAAAAAAAAAGCTTTTAAACTTGAAAAAATCAAGAACATGGAGTATATTTAATGCTTACAAGATTGTATTGTATAAAAATTTCAACTATAAATAAGATTTGGAGAGTAACAATGAAACAGGATATCCACCCGAATTATGGTCCTGCCAAGGTCGTCTGCGCTTGCGGCGAAGTCTGGGAAATCAAATCCACCCGTCCTGAATACAAGGTCGGTATCTGCGCCAAATGCCACCCGTTCTTTACCGGTAAGCAGAAGTTTGTTGACACCGCAGGTCGTATTGACAAATTCAACAAGCGTTACGGCAAAAAAGCTGACTGAGCTTGTTTTATCCGGGAATGTTTTTCCGGAGATGAAGATCCCGGCTGTTCCGAAGTGGAAGATGCCGGGATTTTTTGTTAAATGTAACTTATTCAGCGAAAGATCTTTTGATTAGATGACTCCCGGCGATATAGAATTGCATATTGAGAAGTTGCGCGATCGGGCGCAAGAGCTGGAACAGGCGCTTGCCGATCCGGCGATCTATCAGAAAAGTTCCGAATTGAAGCGCGTTTCCCAGGAACACCGCAAACTCAAGGCGCTTTTCGATAATTTTCAGCGCTGGGTAAAGGCGCTTGCCGAAGTTGCCGAAAACGAAGAGCTGATCGCTGCCGAAAGCGATCCGGAATTGCTGGAACTTGCCCGGAATGATTTGACAGAATTGCAGAACGAGTGCGGCATTCTGGAAAACAAGATCCGGCAGGCTTTGCTGCCCGCCGACGAAAATGATGCACGCAATATCATTGTGGAGATCCGGCCCGCCGCCGGCGGCGATGAAGCGGCACTTTTTGCCGGAGAACTCTGCCGGGCATACATGCGCTATGCCGAAAGCAAGGGCTGGAAAGTGGAATTGCTGGAAGAAAACTCCAGCGAGCTCGGCGGGGTAAAAAATGTCTCATTTTCTCTTGTCGGCGACGATGTTTATATGTACATGAAGTTCGAAAGCGGCGTTCACCGGGTCCAGCGGGTGCCGGTGACCGAAGCTGCGGGCAGGGTGCATACATCCACCGTAACAGTGGCGATCATGCCCGAAGCCGAAGCTGTGGAAATTGACATCAAACCCGAAGATCTGCAATTCGATGTATTCCGTTCCAGCGGCCCCGGTGGGCAGAGCGTGAATACCACCGACAGCGCAGTCCGCGTTACCCACATCCCTACCGGGGTATCAGTAGCCAGCCAGCAGGAAAGAAGTCAGCACCGCAACAAAGAGATCGCGTTGCGGATCCTTTACGCAAGACTTCTGGAAGCCAAACAGGCCGAAGAAGCCGCCAAACATGCTGCCGATAAACTTTCGCAGGTGGGTACCGGCGACCGCAGTGAACGTATCCGCACATATAATTTCCCGCAAAACCGGGTTACCGATCACCGCTACAATATCAGCAGTTTTGACCTGCCGTCGATCATGGAAGGCGAGTTCGAACGCATCATCGACCCCATAATGGCGCAAGACAGCGAGCAACGGTTCGAGGCTTTGCAAAAATGAGTACGACTTTGCTGCTGGGGATCGCGGGGGGATTGGTTGCGGCTTTTATGCAATCGTGTTCGTATTTGGGCGGCAGAAGGTTTCTGGCGACTTGCGGCAACAGTTTGCAGCTGCTTGTATCTTCGCTGATAATATGTGGTGCAGCGGCATGGATAATGGCGATTTTTCTTTTGGATACCCACAAGATATTTTCCTGGCAGATGGCTGGATTTCTGACTATGTGCAACGGTGGATTCATAGCCGGTCAATGGGGCTTTTTCAATGCCCAGAAACATATTGAATCCAGCCGGATAGCGTCGCTGCTGGGGTTGAAAGTGCTGGTGGTGATGCTGCTGGCAATGATTTTTTTGCGCGAAAAATTCGTTTATATGCAGTACCTTGCCGTAGCGATCGCCGCGACTGCCGCAATGCTGATGAACTGGAACAAAGGCAAACTTGATTGGAACGGCATGGGGTTTTTGTTTGTCGCCTTGCTGGGGTACGCGGTATCTGATCTGGGTGTTCAGCAAGTTGTACGCGAAATTTCTTCCGGGCAACCGGTAAAAGACGGGGTTTGCGGTTTTATTTTAAGTTACGGAACCATGGGGATCCTGGCGCTTATGGCTGTCAAGCCGTGCAATATCAGCAGAAAAATGCTCAAAGGGGCATTTATGCAAGCGGGGTGCTGGATCGTTTCGATGTGGGGGCTGTATATAAGTTTCGGTTTGATCGGAGCATCTTTCGGCAATGTGGTTCAGGCTTCCAGAGGCGTTATTTCGCTGCTGCTGGGCATCATATTGAGCCGTTTTGCCATCAATGGTCTGGAACAAAAACAGAGTGTCGCTGTATGGCTGCGCAAAGCTGCGGCGGCATTGCTGATGTTTGGCGCGATCGTTTTGTACGCACTGGTGACGAAAGGATAAGGTATTTATGGGTAAATGTTTGTATTTGGAAGGTGCATCGGGCATTTCCGGCGATATGACAGTGGCATCTCTGCTGGATTTGGGCGGCAATCAGGAGAAATTGGCAAAAGTACTGCAAAGTCTGCCCATGCACCACGAGTTTCATTACCACACCGCCAGAGCCAAGTCCTACGGTATTGAAGGGTGTGCTTTCAACGTGCATTGCCACGACCACCATCACGACCATCATCATGAACACGACCACGATCACCCGCACGATCACGACCATCACCACCATGAACACCGCAATTTAAGTGATGTAATAGAGATTATCCGCAAAGCGGATATGACCGACCGGGCAGCAGCATTGGCGGAGAAAATTTTTTATATCGTTGCCCGGGCCGAAGCCAAAGCCCATGGCTGCGGGATCTCCGAAGTGCATTTTCACGAAGTCGGCGCGGTGGATTCCATTGTGGATATAGTTGCGGCGGCGGTGTTGATCGATGACTTGGATATAACCGATTGCGTGGTGCAAAGCCTTGCTGAAGGCTCCGGTTATGTGACTTGTCAGCACGGCAAGTTGCCCGTGCCGGTACCGGCGGTGCTGAATATAGCAGAAATGCACGGTATAACGCTCAAAACCACCTCTGCCAATGGCGAAATGGTGACTCCCACGGGTATAGCCATCGCGGCGGCGCTGCGGACAAGTGAGGTTTTGCCCGCAGAATACAAGATCGAAAAAGTCGGTATCGGGGTGGGCAAACGGGATTTCGGTCACGCCAATATCTTGCGCGCCATGCTTATAAAACCAACTGACCAGCCCCGGAACTCTGAAGTGTTGGTCATGGAGTGCAATATCGACGATTGCTCCGGGGAGATGCTGGGGCTGGCTCTGGAAAAACTTCTGCAAGCCGGTGCATTGGATGTGCATTACACCCCCTGTTTTATGAAGAAAAACCGCCCCGGTTATCAAATGCAGGTGATCGCTCCGGCAGAATTGGCAGAAAAACTTGAATATCTGATCTTTGAAAACACCACCACCATCGGCATAAGGCGTTATCCGGTGCAGCGCAGCTGTA
The DNA here is from genome assembly GCA_017504585.1 of Lentisphaeria bacterium. Taxonomy (GTDB): domain Bacteria; phylum Verrucomicrobiota; class Lentisphaeria; order Victivallales; family Victivallaceae; genus SIG78. The sequence continues at coordinate 2,622 of JAFVQX010000174.1, read as the reverse complement.
TGCAGCGGCAGAATATCAAGGTAACGACTCCTTTCGGGCAAGTGGATGCCAAAAAGTGCTGCTGGCAGGATATAGTGCGTATCTATCCGGAGTTTGAAAGCGTAAAAGAGATTGCCGGAAAAAACGGCGCAGCTTTCAAAACCGTCTTCGATGCGGTGGTAAAAGCTGCTCTTGAGTTATGAAAAATCTTGAACCCGCTTATGCGGTGATCATTCCGGCGCTTGATCCGCCGGAGAGTTTGCTTGCTCTGGTAAAGGAGCTGCGGACAGCTGCCGACCCTCTGGTTGTGGTGGTCAATGATGGCAGTTCTCCGGAGTATACGGCTGTTTTTGAGGATTTGCAGAAAGCTGGCGCCGCAGTTTTGCATCATCAGTGTAATTACGGCAAGGGCAGGGCGCTTAAAACAGCATTTGCCCACCTTTTGCAAAATTATCCGGAACTCCGGGGGGCAGTCGTTGCCGATGCCGACGGCCAGCACGCAGTTGGCGATATGATCCGTTGCTTGAATATGCTTGCAGAATATCCCCATGATCTTATTATCGGCTGCCGGGAACTTGCCGCAGAGCATGTGCCGTGGAAAAGCAAATTGGGCAACCGGGTGTGCTGCAAACTTTTTTCGCTGCTTTACGGCATCAAACTCCAGGACACCCAATGCGGGCTGCGGGGGATCCCGGCAGATTTTATGCCCGTGTTGCTGGAACTCCCCGGCGAAAGATATGAGTTCGAAAGTTTTATGCTTCGCGAAGCCGCCCGCGGTTTGCCCGGCGGCGGCAGACTGCGTTCAATGCCCATACAAACGCTTTACGGGAAGGGCAACCGCAGTTCGCACTTGCGTATTTTCCGGGACTCGGCTGAAATAATTGCCGCAATCTTGCAAAAATATAAATAGGTTGTATATTATCTGGATCAAGAGATGCCACCCGCCGTATGCGGTTGAAAAATTTTTTATTGAAAGGTCTTATTATGCTCAAAAACGTTGAACTCAAACCCATTACCGGTACTTTTGTAAACATGCTTATTTCCGATACCGGGATCGTCAATGCCGGTCTGAAAGAGTGGGAACAGGATTTTAAGATGATGAAAGCTATCGGCATGGATCAACTCTTTATCATCCGCACCGAAGTTGAGCAAAACGGCATCCGCCTTTCTGCCGAAGACCCCCGTTCCACCACCTGGCCGGAAGATGAAAATTTGTTGGATATGGTCTTCCGGCTGGGCGATAAATATGATATGACCGTCTTCCTCGGCGGCCCCCAGAACATCACCAATCTGCACATGGGCGACTGGCACAAAGAAGTCGACGACAACAAGCGTTATTATGATCGCACCATAGCTAAATATGCTCATCACAAGTGCTTCAAAGGTTTGTATGTAACGCTGGAAGCATTGCCCTGGCATTTCAACTTTCTGGATATTTGTACTGAAGTACTTAAATATATGCGTGCCAATTACCCGGATATGAAAACCTTTATGAGTCCTTCTTTCCGCGGCCCCTGGGGCGATATGTCCCGGCAGTACACCCCCGATGAGTGGGTGGATATCTACGGCAGATATTTCTTTGAACGCGTTGCCGGTATGCTGGACTATTGCGCACCGCAGGATAAAATCGCCGCCCCGGCTTGCCATTATGACGAAATCCAGGATAACGGTCTTGCCGAATGGTACACCAAAGTCGGCAAACTTTTTGACAAATGCAACATCGAATTGTGGAGCAATATCGAAACTTTCCAGCGGCCGTTCCCCGGTCACGGCGAACCTAAAGGCGTCTTCCGTCAGGGCGACTACCGCTCGCTTTACATGAAACTTTCGGAAGCTTCGCCGCTGGTCAAACGGATCATCACTTACGAATATTTCAGCTGCATGAGCCCCAATACGGAGTGGGGGTCCAGCAGAAGATTGCTGGCAAGATATTTGGAAATGATTGGCAAGGATGTCGCGCTCATAGACGAGATCTACCCGATTAAGTAAGTGCTTGCGGCGTATCTCGCGCCTTGCTGTCGTCACTCATTCGGGTGAGTACGTGGGTACACCCCCTCATTCCCTCCTCGGCAAAACGCGACCTATGCACGCAATCCCTTACTTAACATCATGGTGCTTGCGGCATATCTCGCGCCTTGCTGTCGTCACTCATTCGGGGGAGTACGTGGGTACACCCCCTCATTCCCTCCTCGGCAAAACGCGACCTATGCACGCAATCCCTTACTTAACTTCATAGTGCTTGCAGCATATCTCGCGCCTTGCTGTCGCGCTTCATTCGGGGTGAGTACGAGGGTTCCCCCTCATTCCCTCCTCGGCAAAACGCGACCTATGCACGCAATCCCTTACTTAACTACATATTGCTTGCGGCATATCTCGCGCCTTGCTGTCGTCACTCATTCGGGTGAGTACGTGGGCCCCCCCCTATTATGTAAAAGTCAAGGGCTGATTCCTTGTTTTTTGTTATTTTTTCTTAAATTTTTATTTCAAAGCAACAAAAATCCTGTCTGCATAGTTTTCTATGCAATATTATTTTCATAGTTTTATCTGTTGCTTTCCGTAACTGAAATCGGACACTATTATTGGCAACCGAAGAATACCTTTTGTATTCCTCCTTGCATTTTGCTGTTCACTTCAAAAAGCAGT
>JAFVQX010000173.1 GCA_017504585.1 Lentisphaeria bacterium | reverse complement strand
CCAAAAAACTGCCTCTGAACCTATTTTACCTTCATTGATCTTATTTTACAATCCGACGCCCTTGTTTTTGTGAAAAAAATTGATTATCTTATTAGCAGGATAAATCATTATCAAACACAAAAACAGGGTCATAAAAATGGATAACTGGATCGATTACACGTTCCACTGGGATGATGCTCCGCTGGATATTTCACCTTTATTTGCCGATGAAGTTCCTGCCGGCAAACATGGATTTCTGAAATCCGACAAAGATAAATTTGTTTTTGAAGATGGCGAACCGGTACGATTCTGGGGCGTACTGTTGAATTCTGCGGCATGTTTTCCGACCCATGATAACGCGGATATGGTGGCGCGGCGCATGGCTAAATTCGGAATCAACATGGTGCGGCTGCATCAGTTTGATGCGGTCTGGTCAACACCCAATATTTTTCAGTTCAGCAAAGGTACTCTGCACAATACCACCTGCAAACTCGATCCGGAATCACTTGACCGGATGGATTACCTTATTTCGGTGCTCAAGAAAGAGGGTATTTATGTGTATATGGATCTTATGGTCTACCGGACTTTCAAAGATGATGACGGATTGGAAAATGCTTCCGGATTGAGTATCAACGGAGCCAAACCCTACACGGTTTTTGACCGCGATCTGCGGAAACTGCAAAAAGAGTATGCCGAACAGTTGTTGACCCATGTCAATCCCTATACAGGCTTGAAACTTGTTGATGATCCGGCAATGGCAATGGTGCTTATTACCAACGAAAACGACATGTTCAATCCAAATTGTCCGATCACAGTCGAACCTTATCGTACCAGGCTGCGTGATATGTACCGTAAATGGGCAGAAGTAAACGAGCCGGATTTGGATATAGCCGATGATTTTTCGTTTGATTTCAGTTTGCGTGCACCTACTGAATCAATATTGCGTTTTTACCACGATGTCAATAAAGATTATTGTGAAGAAATGTATGATTATTTGCGTAATATCGGTGTAAAGTGTCAGATTTCCGGTACTTCATGGAGCCGCGGTCTTACGCTGCCTTCGAGCGTGCGTTCTATGGATATAACCTGTTCCAATGTTTACTGCGATCTGTGGGGTGACAGCGGCAGTAATGCCAATTTAGTTGGCGAACGCAATCAGGTCTTCGGCATGGTTCCGGCAAAAATTGCCATCAAAGATAAACCGCTTTTTATCACCGAGTGGGATATGGTCTGGCCCAACGAGTGGCGGGCACAGTCGAGTTTGCTGGTCGCAGCCATGTGTGCTTTTCAGGGCTGGGGCGGTGCGGCATTGCACACCTACCGCTACCGTACTTCACCGGCTGATTGCATGGGGGGAACTGTTTTAGGCGGCGTACCCTACCGGAGAAATTTTGAAACCTTCATGGATCCGGCAAAATTCGGACTTTTCTATGCAGCTGCCATCATGTTCCGCCGCGGCGATGTGGCCGAAGCCAAGAGTGTTCAGTATGTCGGTTTGGGTGAAAAATATATTTACAGCCCAGAACACGGCTTTGCCAATCACAACGACCCCAATGTGCTTGCCATGCAGAATTGCGAAAAGCACAAAGTGAGGCTGGTATTTGAAGGTGATGACGAATTTGCCAATGCGATCGCTCCCGATGAAGCTGGAGCCGCGGCAATGGATACCAGCGAAGTAACCTCCGACACCGGCGAACTTTACCGCAACTGGCTGGAAAAATATGCTTATATTGATACAGCCAAGACCAAGTCGGTATTCGGTACTTTCAAAGCCGGTCAGAAAATTATTCTCCGCAATGGCGTGGAGTTTGAAATGTCAGAAGGTTTTGCAACTGTAACCTTGACTTCGCTTTCCGGCGAAGAACTTGCCGATGCCCGGCTTATTCTGGTTACAGCGGTGGGGCGTTCCGATAATACCGGTGCTGAATACAACGCAGAACACACCAAACGCATTGCCATCGGGCACGGTCCGGTGTTGGCTGAACCGGTAAAGGCGGCAATCCGTATGCAGAGCAATGTATCTGCCATGCGGCTCTGGAGTATTGATCCTGATGGAGCATATACCGGCGAAGTACCGTCAACTTTTGCTGACGGGGTACGCGAGTTCAGGATCGGCGAAGTGTATAATTCCATATATTATCTTTTGAGTATATAAATGAGGTAAAAGGATGAAAATGAAAAAAATCAAATCATTTATTGCAGTTCTTACAGCTGCTACACTTTGCGGGTGTATCAATATAAAAACAGAGGAGTCGGCTATGAATAAAGGTGATCAAATAAAAATCGGCTGGGCAAAGAATGATATTACGCCGCAAGGCCCGGCTTTTCTTGCCGGACAGATGTTTCACCGGCTGGCATTGGAAGTACATGATCCTTTGCTGACTTCGGCAATGGCAGTTGAGTCTGGCAATGAAAAATTCATTATGATCTCGCTTGACAATATTAAATTCCGTTCTCATTTGATGGATAGGGTACGGGAAAAAGTTTCCGCCGCCACCGGCGTACCGCAGCTTAATATCATTGGTTCGGCTACGCACACCCACACTGCACCGCATTACGGTGATATTGTCCCCAGAGAGTATTGGCACAAAAGCTATAAATCGCCTTTGAATATCGGCAGCGGTATCAACGGTATTGATATAGAAGAAGCGCGTAAAAAGCACCCGGATCTGGTTGACCCAAAAGATTATTTCTTTTTTCTGGTCGATAAAATCTCTGATTGTGCCATTAGAGCCTGGCAAAACCGCCAGCCGGGAAAAATCGCTTACGGCATGGGCGAAGCCGCTGTCGGTGAATGTCGCCGGATCGTACTGAACGGCGAAGGCGGCGTGATGTATGCCGACGAAGCATTGGAAAATGTCAGTCACGCCGAAGGTCATGTTGACCACTCGCTGAACATCATGGCAACTTATCTGCCCAACGGCAAACTTACCGGGTTGATTATCAATATAGCGTGCCCGGCACAGGTAAATGAAGCTCAAAGCTTTATTTCCAGCGACTACTGGCACTATGTTCGGGAAGCTGTTGCCAAGACTTACGGCACCGATGTAGTGATTCTGCCGCAATGTTCTGCCGCCGGTGACCAATCTCCGCATAAGATAATGAACCGCAAAGCCGATGCCAGAATGATGCAGTTGCGCAGTCAGCTCAAAGAGCCGGTGGCGGATTGGACATGGAGTTCGCGGGCATTCAATAAGGCATATAACGAAGCGCGCTGCCAGGAAATATCACGCCGCATTATGACTTCGCTTACTGAAGTATTGAAAGTTATCGAACCAACTGCCGATGCCGCTCCGGTGGTAAAACACACCGTCCGCGATCTGGCATTGCAGCCGCGATTGATCACTGAATCTGAATACGCAGAAGCCCTTGCCAATGTCAAAAAGATCGAAAGCGAAATGGCAAAAAACAACAGCAAAGAATATAATGTGGCACTTAAACGCAATAAAGGCGTGGTCAACCGCTACAATACCCAGGCCAAAGAAGTCTTCCGGGAACTGCATGTAATACGCATGGGCGGAGTGGCTTTTGCCACCAACACTTTTGAGCTTTATCTGGATTACGGCGACCGGATCAAAGGGGCAAGCAAAGCTGATCAGACCTTTCTCGTGCAGCTGGCTTCGGCAGAGAGCGGCACTTATCTCCCCAGCCGCCGCTCCGGCACCACCGGTTACGGTAATACGCCCCAGAGCTGTATTGTTACGCCCGAAGCCGGCGATACGATCGTTAAAGAATCTGTCAAAGAAATAAACAGGATGTTTGAATGATGTTTTTACGCGGTATGACAACGATTTTACTGATGACAACTGCATTGGTTCTGCCGGGCAAAGAGTTGAAAGTTCTGATGATCGGCAACAGTTTTTCGCGGAGCGTTTACAGCTATCTGCCGCAGTTGGTCAATGAAGAAAAAACGCACAAATTAGTGCTGACCAGTGCCTATATCGGCGACTGTGCCTTACAGCAGCATTACGAAAATATTGTAAAAGCCGAAAAAGATCCGGATTTCAAACCTTACAAGATGAGTGTGTGGAAGTCGCAGGAAAATCCCGCCGGCACCAGGAAAAGTACGGATTTTTCCGGCAATGTCAATGAGTTGCTCAAAAGCAATCAGTACGATATAATCACTATCCAGCAGCGGAGCGTGGCAAGTGTGGATCATGCCACTTACGAGCCGTATACCACTGAAATTATCAAATATATCAGAAAACACCAGAAAAATGCTGAAATCGTTATTCAGCAAACCTGGTCATATCACGCCCAATCCCGCTCGTTTGCCAGATGGAAAATCAGTCAGAAAGATATGTATACCCGCCTCCGCAACGCTTATAAAACTTCCTCGGAAAAACATAATTTGCGGGTCATCCCCATGGGCGATGCGGTGGAATTTTTCCGGGAAAACACTCCGAAAAAATATAAATCACCCGATTCCGGAAAAGTTTATAAAGAGCCGGAACTGCCATCTTTTGCCGGTGAAGTAGTGGGGTATCCGGAATGGCGGAGCGGCCGGAAAGATGGAAAACTCTATCGCTATATACACTTTGACTATGTGCATTTGAACGATCATGGCGAATATATGCAAGCAGTGTGCTGGTACAGTTTTCTCTTTAATGAAAATGCGGAAAAAGTTGCATTTGTCCCCGAAAGTATAAAAGCTGAAGACGCAGCGTTTTTGAGAAAATGCGCCGCCGAAGCAATCAGAAATTACAAACAAGCAAAGTGATTTTATAAAACCAAAAAGGAGGTGTTTTTATGACAAAAGAATACCCGCACGGCGACCGCTCCTGGTGGCAGCGAGAGCGGTTCGGCATGTTCATCCATTGGGGAGTTTACAGCGTCCCCGGACGGGGCGAATGGATGCAGACCATCGAAAAGATCCCGACTGAAGAGTATGCCGAACGTTATGTAGAAAACTTTGAGCCCGACCGATTTGAGCCAACTAAATGGGCGAAACTCGCCAAAGCCGCCGGCATGAAGTATGTGGTGTTTACTGCCAAACACCATGACGGCTTCTGTATGTGGGACAGTAAATATACCGATTACAAGGTAAAATACGATTACATGCGTGATATTCTTGACGCATTCCGTGCCGAAGGTATCCGCACCGGGCTTTATTATTCGCTGTTGGACTGGCACCACGACCAGTTTACCATCGACCATAACCACCCGCTGCGCGACCATGATTGGGCGGAACTCAACAAAACACGCGATCAGCACAAATACTGCGAATATATGCGTAATCAGGTAACAGAACTTTTGACCGGATATGGTCAGATCGACGTAATGTGGTTTGATTACACTTACGCCATACCCGGCGGTAAATACCCCGAAGAATGGGAAGCTGAAGAGCTTTTGGCGCATGTGCGTAAACTTGCCCCCGATATTCTGATCGATGACCGGCTGGGGTTGCCCGGTTCCGGCGATTTTATCAGCCCCGAACAGTATGTGCCGCGTGACGGTATGCGCGATCCGGAGGGCAATCTGCTGCCGTGGGAAGGCTGTCAGACCTTTTCCGGCTTGTGGGGATATGCCAGAGATGAATCCACCTGGAAGACTCCGCACCAGCTTATTACCATGCTCGTCGGTCATGTTGCACGCGGCGGCAATCTCCTCTTGAATGTAGGACCCGACCCGCGGGGCAGATTTGATAAACGTGCAGTCAAAGCTCTTGAAAGCATTGCCGAGTGGATGGATGACCACTCCGATGCTATCTACAACTGCACCATAGCTCCGTCGGAATATAAAGAACCGGAAAACTGTATGTACACATACAATCCGGAAAAGAACCGGTTGTATTTGCACATTTTCAGTTATCCGGTAAAGTTTATTTTCCTGCCCGGTTTGCATGGCAAAGTAAAGTTTGCCCGGTTCCTGAACGACCACAGCGAAGTAAAGATGATGCCGCCCCCGGCAGCACACGGCAATATGGAACCGTGTGTTCCGGCTGATACCATGATCCTGGAGCTGCCGCCGGTAGCTCCCGATACCACTGTGCCTGTAATTGAGTTGATTCTTAAATAAACATAATGAAAGGGGATTTATTATGAAAAAGTCAACAAAAAAATTCACACTGATCGAACTTCTGGTCGTAATCGCCATCATCGCCATATTGGCGGCAATGCTCCTGCCGGCACTCTCGGCAGCACGCGATGCGGCACGCGGCAGTACCTGTTTGAACAATATGAAACAAATATCACTGGGATATATATCTTATGCCAATGATAATAAAGAGTATATGCTGCTTACCGCCGGGAGCGGATCAGGCACCAGAACTCTGGTACATTGTCTGCGTGGTGATTATCTGGGGTATGATTATCCATGCCGGGCACCGCAAGTTATGGTCTGCCCCAGTGCTTTTGAGCAGATCGTGGAAAGTACATACAAATGTAAAGTAAATGTCAAATTAACCGGAGGCAACGACACTCCCGGCAAATGGTTTGCATTTACCTGGGCGTACCGGGCAAATATCGACAGCGGTTACAAAAGTAACGACCTTTGGGCAAGAAGCCGCACCTTGGGACAAATGGTCAATCCCTCCGATTATATTACCGTAGGTGAACGCGGCGAAGATGTGCAGTCAAACTTTACATGGGATGCAAGCAAAAATAAGTTTATTGCCCTGGAAACTCATGGTGAAGGTACTTCTGTAGCACACGGTGACGGATCGGCAGAAATGATGCGGATCAAAGCCAGTCAGCGCGGCCATGCTGATTTCAATAAATATTTTTACATCAACGGCGAATCGTTGGTCATGGATGGCAAACAGTATCATTGATCAATAATCAAAAATAATTTTATAAAACATGGAGTATACAACTATGAAAAAGATTCTGTTTCTTACTGCTCTTTCACTGGTATCGGCGGCATTCGCCAATGATTACGCAACCTTTATGAAAGAAGCCAACGAAGCGGCAAAAGCCAAAGATATTGCCGCGGCAACCGCCAAATACACTCAAGCGTACAATGCTGCTGCCGACAGCAAGCAGAAATACAGCAATGTTATGAAACATGCCGAATTTCTGCGGGATATGAAAAAAATACAGGAAATGACCGAGCTTCTTGAAACCGAACTGCGTAAAGATCTGTATAACAATGCAATGCGGCAGCATATGCTCTGGCTGCAGGCCACGCCTTTTATGTGGGATAAAGTAAAATACGAGTATGCATTGGATAAACTCAATATGGCTCTGGCAATGGATGGAGCTTCCAAGTCAAGTATCCTCTACGGCAAAATCGCTCATTATGCTGCCATGATCCACTCTTATCATAAAAAAGATTATGCAACGGTCATAACTTTGCTGGAACCTCTGACCAAATTGCAGAAATCCAGCTACATGCTGTATCAGCTTTATCCTATGATTGCCAATGCGTATCTTAAGCTGGGTAAAAAAGAAGAAGCGTTGAAAAACTATCAGCAGGCACTTATCCATACTAAAAAAATGAAGAAAAAGACTGATAAAATCGCACAGAAAATAAAGGAACTTTCCAGTGAAAAATAAGTTTTTATTGCTTGCGGCGGCTCTGTTTGTTGCATTTACAACCGCCAGTGCGGAGCTTAAAATTGCCGAAAACGGCAAGGCCTGTGCCGGGATATTGATTCCGGAAAACGCCAAACCTATTGTAAAAATGGCGGCACAGGAATTGACTGATTATCTCAAGAAGATCACCGGAGCAGAATTCAAATACGGTACTGTCAGCGATCACAAGGTGAATTTCAAGCTCGGTTTCGGCAATCCGGAAGATTTGGATAAGGAAGAATTCATTATCAGAACCAATGGCAACGATATTGAAATCTATGGACACGATACCGCCGGAAAAGTCGATATATTCATGTACTACTATTACACCAGCGAAAAAGGCACCTTAATGGGGGTATATCATTTTCTTGAACAGCTCGGTGTAAGATGGCCCACTCCGTCATTAGAACATATACCTGAAAGTAAAACGCTGGTCGTCAAGGATATGAATATAAAATTCAAGCCCTATTTCAGCGACCGTCACGTCGGCAGTTTTGCTTACAGCGAACCCGGCATTCACCCCGACGGGACTCAATATTTCAAAAGCAATAAAGATGCCATGATGTGGTTTATGCGTATTGGCGAATCCCCCCGCCATGTGGTGCATGGTTCGCATTCGGAACGCGGATTGGGGTTGTACCGCGATAAAAAGTGGCAAGCCGATCCCAAACGGCTTCAGCTCACAAAAAATGGTAAACGCAACCGCAATTATTCCTGCTGGACCAATCCGGATGTACGCAAGTTGTGGCTCGATGCCGCAGATGCCTTTTTTGCCGGCAAACGCCCCAAAGATATCGGACTCAACCGGGTGCATGGCGGCGGCGTGATCAACGGCTGGCCTTATCCCTTTGTCAGTGCGGATGAATTTATGATCGACCCCATGGATAATGACGGCGTGAATGACGGCAGATGCTACTGTGAAAGCTGTCAGGATTTCCGCAAGAAAAATCCCTGTGCGGACGATACGGAACTTATGTGGAGCGTGATTATTGAAGTAGCAAAATTTATAGAGAAAAAGTATCCCGGCAAATATATCAGCACTTTGCGTTATCCGCCCAAACGGCTGGTGCCGCAGCAGAAACTGCCCTCCAACATCCGGGTGCGGCTTTGTGTGAGCGGACCTAAATCCTTGCTGCAGAGCAATGATTTCAAACTCGACCAAGCGACTGTACAAGTTTGGAGAGACCTGACCGGCAACAATGTTCCGCTGTGGACATATCATTGCGTAATGCACATGGATTCCATGCCGCACATTGTGGAAACATATCCGCATTTGATCAAAAAATATGTTTCCGAAATGAAAGACTTCATCGCAGGTATGTATATGGAAACCCATGCTTCGACCTTTACGCGTAAACTGCTGGATATGTATATATTCCACCGGCTGATGAAAAATCCCGATATTGATGTGGATAAAGAAATTGATGAGTTTTGCCGCATAACCTACGGCCCCGCCCACAAGGAAGCCAGAGCTTTTTATGCCAAACTCGAAGAACTGTTCGGTGTATTCTGGCACCGCACCGTACCGGCAACTAAAAAGTCCAGTTCTGTAACGCCGTGGAGATATGGCGACAAAGCCATGCAGAAAAAGCTGTGGACTCTGGCATATACCGCCGAAGAAGTTGCCAAGTTGGAAAAACTCGTACGCTCCATGGAGCAAAAAACAGCCAATACCAAGTATGCCCAACAGGTCATGCTGCTGAAAAAATATATTTTTGAAACGATTTCTTCGCAGCGTCAGATCGCCATGGGCAAAGAGGAAATGCGCAAAAAACTCATTGTCAGCGCTCCGCAGATCCCAGCATCGGACAATTTGCCGACAGCTGAACAATGGGCAAAGTCGCCGGAAAATCATCTGATCCCGGCAGTATTGTTCTGGGATAAACTCGAAGCAGCCGGCTCTTTCAAACTGCTTGCTGACGGCAAAAAAATGTTTGTCCGAGCTGAAATGCAGGAACCTTTGATGAATAAAACAATTGTTAAAGCCGGTCAGAAAAACGGCAGCCAGAGCATTTGGAAAGATAACTGCATAGAACTCTTTTTTGTGGATATGAAAAACGAAACCATCTGGCAGATCCTGGTCAATGACCGCGGCAACTGGAGCAGCCGTAAAGTCTGCAAAGGCGTAAGCTTCTGGCAGCAGATGCCCGGTTGCGAAGTGAAGGTTATCCGCAACAAATCCGGCTGGGAAGTCCTGACTGCTGTACCTATGGATGTAATTCTGCCCAACGGCGGTGAACTGCGTTTCAACATGGTACGCGACCGTCATGTAACGGGCAAGACGGCAGAATACTCCACGGGTTCGCCGCTGGCAATGTCCGGAGTATGGATGGATCCGAAAAATCTCGGCACCGTCCAGTTTGAAAAATAAGAGATACGTCAAGCCGGGATTCTTTCACCCCCGGCTTGTTAAACACTTGAAAAAAAAACAATTTGCAACAGAAATAAAGAATCATGTTCAATCCTTTCAAAGACCGTTCCATGCCCGGCGAACTGCACTCAAGCAAGATTATCCGCCGCTATGAAAACAATCCCATTCTGACTGCTGAAAATGTACCTTATCCGGCAACTTATGTATTCAATGCCGGTGTGGCACGCTTTAACGGCAAATATTACATCGCCCCGCGGGTGGATTTGCGTAATTGCGACCGCAAGCCCGGAGAACCTGCCATGAAATCCATTCATACCGGATTCGGTGTCAGCGATGATGGAATCAACTTCAATATATATCCTGAACCAATTCGCGTACACTACAAAGGCGAAATTCTGCCGTGGGTGTGCGATGCCAGATTGACGGTACTGGAAGGTGAACTCTACTTGAGTTTCTGCTTTGAGAATCAGCACAGCGAACGCCCCGGCATTGCCAGATGGCGCGGCGAAGGCGTGGATTTTGATGCCCTTTGTATAGGTGTACCGCAACAGCGCAATATGATCATCTGCCCGGAAAAAGTCAACGGTTTATACATGCGCTTTGAGCGGCCGAGCAACCAGTGGGGCGACCCTTTCCACATCTGGTACAGCATGTCACCGGATCTGCGTTACTGGGGGGATTCGGAACTTTTGCTTGGTTGCGAGGATGTGCCTTATGCCACCACCAAGATCGGCGGTGGTGCGCCATGGATCAAAACCGATAAAGGTTATCTGATGATTTTCCACGCCGTAGATGACAACCCGATCCATACCGTTACCATGCCGGACGGAAGAGTCTGGCAGCGGCGTTACACCGCCGGTGCAGCACTCTTCAGTCTGGAAGATCCCACCGAACTCATTGCCATAACCAAAGAACCGCTGCTGGTTGCCGAAGAACCATACGAAACCGGATGCACGGATAAATTGTGGACAGAGTTCACCGTTTTCCCCTGCGGAGCGGTATTGGAAGATGATCTTGATACTTTGCGTATTTACTACGGTGCCGGTGATTATTCGACCAATCTGGCGTTTACCACTTTGCACGAACTCTGGACGGTTATGACACCGTGCAAACGTCTTGCCAAGTATGCAACTGTTCCGTTCTGGATCGCTGATTGGAAACACGAGTAAGGTGGCTGCCATGCTTGAATTAAGATGTCCCGCCACCCAAGAATACCGCAGTATTGAGGTGGTAAACGCATTCAAATCCCGGCAGATAACCCATGTATTCCATGATATAGATGGCACTCACTCGCTGATCCGCGACTGGGTGCCGGTCATGGCTCTGGTCAACGGAGCCGTGGCGCGCTACGGCATGTTTGAAGGCACTGTTCAGGAGATCGCCGAAGCTATTTACCGCCACCGCAGCGAAGACTTTGCCGAAGCCAGAAAGTTCGCCATCGAATCTGCCGGACTTTCGGCTTTGACTCAAATGGAGTGGGCTTTGCGTATGGCACGGCGGCTGGACAACAGCTCAAGCGAGCTTAACGAAAAGATCATCGAAGCCATCTGGCAGGGCAAAGAACGTTTTGAAAACACCCTGGAAACTCCGGCAGAACAAGCGCAGCTCAATCTTCAGGCCAGCAAACTATTCAAGGCTTACGAAATACTGCTTTTGCAAATGAGCCGCAATAAAAATCTGGCAGATGCTAAAAATGCCCCCGGTAAATGGCAAGTTCCCGGCAGCATGGATTTTATGGAATTTCTGCATCAAAACGGAGTTAAAAACTACTTTGTGACCGGCGCCGTGGTGGAATACGATGAACACGGTCATGCCCAAGGTTTTATGGCCGAAGAGGTCGAAACTCTCGGTTACAAGATCGGCAACGGCGGAGTGATCGACGGCTTTTATGGTTCGGCCTGGGATAAAAAAGAACCCAAAAACGAAATCATGCAGAAGTTGTGCAAAACGATGGCTGTAAATCCGGAAAATCTGTTGATCGTGGGCGATGGCCGCAGCGAGATCGCCGCCGCCGTAGAGCTGGGAGCCGTTGCAATCAGCCGGCTCGATAAAGCTGCGTTGCGGGCAAGGGAGATCCACCGGCAGATCGGTACCGGCTTGATCGTGGAAGATTACAGTGAAATAAAAAATATTTTTGCCGAATCGTGAAAATAAGGTAAATAATTTCAGGAAAAGCAGTAAAAAATGATTTTCAGTAAAGAAAAGAAATATGAGTGCGGCAGTTTGCGTTATTCCATGCTGCAAGTTGTTGGTGTATTCTTCTGGACACTTTTGGGGGCAATGGCTTTTACGGTAATCACACTCTGTTTTACCGGAGCCACGCCATTTCTTTTCCGCAACAGCGGTTTGAGCGATACATTCATTGCTGTGGTATTGGGAACAGTCGTTTCGTTGATGAACACGGTCATGAATCCTGTTTTAAGTACCATTTCTGACCGCTGCCGGTCAAATCTGGGCAGACGCATACCGTTTATACTTTATACCGCGCTGCCGACGGCATTGTTTATGGCGGCAATGCCGTTTTACAGCTATCTTTTGCCGTATCTGCCGTCAACTCTGCTCGGCGGCAGTATGCAGGGATGGCTGTTGGGTTTCGGAACAATCATCTGCAACTTTTTCTGGCTGTTTGTCGGGATCCTTTTCTATTACCTGATACCGGATGTGGTACCGGATAAATTCATCGGGCGTTATTTTGGCATGTACCGTCTGGCAGGAGCTCTTGCCGGAGTATTCTGGGGCAAATACCTCTTTCCGTATGTGGAAAGTCACCCGCAGATCGTCTATCCGGCAGCGGCAGCTCTTTATCTGATAATTATTCTGCTGATGTGTTATTTCGTAAAAGAGGGCTCCTACCCGCCGGTGGAAAAATCTGATATTCAAACCAAGTGGTATATCAGAGTAAAAAACAATGTACAACTCTATTTCAAAGAGTGTTACAGCCAGAAATATTACCTTTTGTTTTACACGGCAATTCTGGCATTTGCGTTGAGCGGATGCGTGAATATGTTCCACAACTTTTTCTACCGCTACGGCTGCAATATGACTATGGAAGTAATCGGCGAACTCAATGTATGGATAAGTATTGTAACGATCATAGCGTGTTTTCTCTCCGGTTTTCTGGTGGATATTATGGGCGGGTTCCGGACATCATTATTGGCACTTGCTTTGACTGCAATGCTCTATGTGCTGGGCGGTATATTCATCAAAGATTATACCAGTGCATTAATTTGGCGCATACCGCTGGCAATAACCTTCGGGTTATACGCAGTTGCCAACGGCCGGATGCTGGTGGAAGTTTATCCGCGCAGTAAATTCGGCATGATCGCCTCGGGCTGCAATCTTTTGTGTGCGCTTTTTGTCGGCTTGATAAATTTTCCGATCGGAAAATTCAGCGAATTTTTGAAAAACGCCACGCCGGAAACAACTTTGATGCTGGGCAAATGGAATCTGATGCCGTATCTGCACGGCTACCGTTTTGTGAATTACTGGTCGGCATTGTGTATATTTACTTCAATGCTGATACTGCTGTATTTCTATATATTCCTCCAGAAGAAGCGCACGACCAAGGCTTTTGATATGTAATACTGCTTGCTGCTGAGCAAGATCAAGCAAGCAGTTGCGGACATTGCGTATATTCACATTTTTCACCGGCAATTCTACAACTACAGAACAACGCCGTAGTTCCTTGTTTCGGCCGGGGTATAAAAAGAGAGATACTACTCAATACTGTATCTCTCTTTTTTACTGCCAAATATCTTTTGGGGGAAAATGGTTTTATGGTCGTTTTTGCGGAATTTGCCAACTGCAATAGACTTTAATTTTATATGGTCATTTTTAATCTTTATCCCAAGGATAGACAATATCAACTATTTGTCCGCCTTTATCAGCTGATTCTCCTGCAAAAATCCCCGGCAGGCTCATTCGTATACCGTCCCGCAGTGTAATGACTTTTTCCATATTCCCGGAACGCAGTGCATTGAAGAAATCATACAAAAGCACATAATCAGCCCCGCCATGAACATTATCAAGGTATGACTCAGGCAATTCCGGTCGGGTTGTATCTATCGGCAGTTCGGTAAGCTTGCTCGCTCCATAGAGCTTTTTGCTGTTGAACATACTGCGTGCCGGATAATGTCCGCGATCTGACAAACGTTCAAAATACCCTTCTGTACCAAACACCCGGTAAGAATGCAGTCCGCATTTTGCTTCATTGATGAAGCTGGCAGTAAAACGCACCACCACATTTTTTTGCGTGGTAAAATGAGCTGTCATCAAATCGTTTTGACCTTCGCCGCCTACCACATGGGCTCCGGTACTTACACAGGATACCTTTCTTAATTCATCATCAGGCAGCAACCGCAGCAACGGGCCGAGCGAATGAGTGCAATATTTGATCGGTTGCCCCCCTTTGCTCCGCCAGGGAGTTGCCTGCCACAGATAGCGGATATCATGGATGTATTCTGCTTCAAGATAAAATGGTTTGCCCAGCAGACCTTTTTGATAAAGATCGTACATTGCTTCAATAAATCCCCATTCATTGGGATTGGCTCCGGTCATCAAAAATGCTTGGCTTTTTCTACCGGCTTCCCAAAGCATTTCTGCTTCGGCATAGTTGCGGACCAACGGTATATCGGATAACACATTTATATTTCGCTGT
Source organism: Lentisphaeria bacterium (assembly GCA_017504585.1). GTDB lineage: Bacteria > Verrucomicrobiota > Lentisphaeria > Victivallales > Victivallaceae > SIG78. Next base: position 1,562 of record JAFVQX010000173.1, on the reverse strand, counting down.
AAGCCTTCTGCACAAAATCCGGCGTGAATCGAGGCGGGAGTTTCTACTATCAGCACATCGATTTTTTCATTATTCAGCATTTTCTGAAAATCTTCGTAAAAGTGAGTATCCGGGAATTTTTCCGACAACGGCAGCTGATCTTTCATTGACTTGTACCAGTGTGAGTCATCAATATCACAGACAGCCACAGGATTGATTTTTTCAGCGGTTTTAAGCGCCAGCTCAAGCAGATGACCGCCACGACGTCCCACGCCGACTACTGCAATACGGATTTCATTCATCATAACACACTCCTTTGGGTTGAGTTGATTGGATTTTTATCAGAAATATACTTGCAAAAAAGATTATTTCAATCTATTGTAATAGTACAAACGGGACAAAAATATAACCTTATGAGCCAATATCAATATAAAAGTATAAATTATGAGCCAGAAGATATTATACAACGAATCACGAATTTTCAACCGGAACCTCTATGATGCCAGCCGGAAAGGGGTACAGTTTTACTATTGGCTGGACTCGGTTTTTTATCCGGGTTTTGTTGGTAAAAGTTCCGGCGGTGATTTGGCGATGTATCAATATGTAGAATCCGGCAGGATGCGTTGTAAATCCGGTGAAAAAGAATTTATATCTCAAGGCGGAGTGTTTTATATAAGTTTGACACGGCAGCGTTATAACTGGGTCAAATGCGATTCAAAAATTCCGGTAAAACGGCAATGCTTCAGTATATATCATTCGTCTTTTCACGATTATCTGGTTCGGGAGTTTTTTCCGGAACTGCACATAAAAATTGTATTAACCGATCAGGAACGCGTTGCAGATATAATGCAGCGCATCAAAGCGGAATTTTCCGGTTCTCAAGCTCCGGAAAAATTGGCAGCTCTGCATATGGAACTGCTTTGTGAGCTATCCAGACAAAATTGTAAAAATGCTTATCCGGAGCAATTCAGCAATATACTCCAGTATATAAATAAAAATATACAATCCCCCCAGCTGGGGCGGGAAGATATAGCTGAATATTTCAATATAAGTATCAGAAGTTTGAGCCGGATGTTTCAGAAATATTTAAGCACATCTCCAGCCCGTTATATTATCGGACAGCGGCTTGTCATGGCCAAAGGATATCCTCAAGTCCATGAGTTGACTATTAAAGAAATAGCCGGACTCTGTGGTTTCAAATCAGTAAATTTTATGATTCGCCAGTTCCGGCAGCATGAAGGAGTAACGCCCGGAACCTATCGGCAAATGATAATTAAAAAAGATCTTTAAACGGCTTCAGATTTTACCGGAATAGATTTATTTTTATAGTTTTTGTCCATATTGTACTATAATTTGGCAATAGTATTAAAGATTTACTGGTAAAAATACAATATAGTGTTGATTCTATGGATTTTTAAGTATTGTCGGCTGATATTGAAAAAAATTAAATGGAATATTGGTGCATCGTAAAACTTGCAACAATATTCCATTTGACATATCTTGATATTGTTCCAGTCAGCTATTTATTTTTATATGCAAATATCCGGCAAAGCAGCCGCGGGGGATTGTTATACAAAGCTTGT
>JAFVQX010000172.1 GCA_017504585.1 Lentisphaeria bacterium | reverse complement strand
GAGCGGGGATCGAACCCGCACGTCCTCTTCGGACAACGGATTTTAAGTCCGTTGCGTCTGCCTATTCCGCCATCCGGGCGTACCATTCATTCTCTTTTCAGTTGATCGGCTTGGTGAATACTGCCGGTCTTATGTAGATCAAATCACGCAAATTATTGTCGAACTCTTTATTGGACTTCAACAGGCTTGCCAAATCAAAATCTTCCACCAGCTGCAGCTCTTTACTTGTACTTTCCGGCAGTATGGCTTTGATCGCTTCGCCTTCGTGGGCTTGGCCGCAGATCAGATCGAACTTGTTTTCGGCAAAAAACTCTTCCGCCTGTTCCCTGTTCAGCACTGTGCCTTCGCCGCAGCCTTCGTCCACATTATTTTTGCGTACTACACAATATACAAGCACTTCGTGATTTCTGCCATCAAAAAGCACTGCTGTTTTTGAATTTTCTTGCAAATTTTTTCCAGCAGCCATACTTATTGCTATTGCGGTGGGTACTCCGCGGCTCTTTACTGTGCTGTCGCCGTGGGTCAATCCGGCGATCAATGCCGCCGCCAGACGCATACCTGTAAAGCTGCCGGGGCCGATACCTACGCTCCAGAACTTCACATCGTCAAGGGTTCCTCCGCAGTTTGCCACTTCGCCGGCGGCAAATTCTGCCAAATGTGCCGACTCCCGCCGTTTCATGGGCAATATGCCGTTACGCAAAACTTTGCCGGCGGCATCAGCTACGCACATTCTGGCGGCGTTGCCGGAGAGATCTATTGCTGCCTGGAATTCTGCCATTTTATCACTCTCAAAGCTCTATGTTATCGTTCAAAAGTTCAGCAACCAGATCGGTATTGCTTTTGCGTTTCCGGGTCAAAACTGCTTTGTTGCCGCTTACCACCACTTCGCCGGGCATACTCCGCAGATTGTAGATGCCGCCCATGCTGTAGCAATAGGCTCCGGCGTTGCAGATCGCCAGCACATCGTATTCCCGGATCTCCGGCAGTTCCCGCTGTTCGGCAAAACGGTCGCCGGTTTCGCAGATATTGCCGCAGACATCGTAAACTTTCTTTGCCCCATCGGGGTTGGAAAGGTTTTCTATCCGGTGGTAGGCTCCGTAAAAGACCGGCCTGATCAGCTGGGGGAACCCGGCGTCGCAACCGGCTATGGTGCGAGTGCGGTTGAATTTGAGCGTATTTACCGTTGTAAGCATGGTTCCGGCTTCGGCAACTATGTATTTGCCCGGCTCAAACTTCAGCTCCAGCTCTTTGCCGTAATTTTTGCAGAAATCGTTGAACAATGCACAAATTTCTTTGCCCATTGCCACATAGTCCACTCTTGCTTCGTCGGGCTTGTAGGGCACTTTGAATCCGCCGCCGAAATCCAGAAATTCCAGATCCGGGAAACGCTCTTTTGTTGCCAGACTCATAAGGTTTTTCATGCTCTGGAAGACCGATTCCGTGTGCTGCAGACCGCTGCCGGTATGTTCGTGCAAACCTATGATTTTGAGGTCATATTTTTTGGCAATCGCTACGACTTTATCCACATCCTGCATCAGGATACCGAACTTGGCAAGATCGCCGCCGGTGGCAGTAGCGGCATTTTCGCCATCGACCACATCGGGGTTGAATCTTACGCAGACCCGGCTGCCGGGATAGGCTTTGCCGTATTTTTCCAAACGGGAGGTGCTGCCGATGTTGAACAATACATTTAAATTCTGGACTTCGGCAACTTCTTCATCTTTAAGATTGTTTGCTGTAAAAATGATTTTCTTGCGGTCAAAGCCCAGTGCCAGTGCCAGATGCACTTCGCCGGGGCTTACGGTATCCAACCCGGCACCGGCATCACGCAGAGCTTTCAGCAAGGCTATATTGTAGTTGGCTTTAAGGGCGTAATGCACCTGCAGTTTATTATAAGGAATAAACTTGTAAAGCGACTGATAATTTGCCACCACCAAATCTGCATCGTACACATAAAGGGGGGTGCCGTAAAGTTTGGCAAGTTCCAGCAGTTGAGCTCGTTCTACCATAAATCCACCCTTACCTGGCAAAAGGTACGATAACTGCCACCATGCGGAGGGGTTCGTCGCCAATATTTTTTACTGCATGACCGGCTCCGTTGCCGGTAAGGATGCTGTCGCCGGCTTTGACGGTTTTTTCCACACCGTTATCGTCGATCAAAGCAGTTCCGTTCAGCACGATAAAAATTTCTTCTTCGTTTTCGTGGGCGTGGAAGCCGATGCTTGCCCCGGGCTCCAGTTCCAGCTGTGCGCAGAGTCGGGTGGGAGCCATCAGCTCGTTGGCTTCGTCAAAGTAATGAGTGATTTTTACAGATTTATCGCCGCCGCGCATAGCTTCGCGGACTTCGCTTTTGTAGTCACTTGGCGTGTGGATCATGGCTTTTATCTCCTGAAAAACTTAAACTCTGTACCCAATAAGGGACCCCTTTTTTCCAAACCTTTTCCCGGCATTTATCTATTTGCGTTGCAAAATAGATAAATGCCATTCAAGTTTAAAAAAAGTTCCAATACAAAAGTTGATCATATAACTTTTTATTGACCTACCCGTATTGGGAACAGAGCCAAAAATTATTATAATTTTTGTTAATATAACACCTTTAGGCGATTTTTACCACAAAAAAAGCATTTTTTCCAATGACTTTTAACAAAAAGCACCCTTTCAAGAATTGCAAAGTCAGGTTTATAGCGTTACATTAAGAATAACATTGTTTTTACCAACCAATTAAGAAAGGTTTTGAGTTATGGAAAAAGTCAAGTACGGTCTGATCGGTTTCGGCGGTATTGCCGAAAATCGTATTGCCAAAGAAGGTTTCGCCTGTGACAAGGCCCGTTTTGCAGCTCTGGACAACGCAGTTCTCGTGGGTGCCACCGATGTGAACCCTGCCCGTCAGGCTGCTGCCGAAGCATTGGGACTCAAGTGGTACAAATCCAGCGAAGAAATGATTGCTGACCCGGAATTGGATGCTATCTATGTAGCAACCAACAACGCCACCCACGCCAAGCTGGCGATCGCCGCTCTCAAGGCCGGTAAGCATGTTATTACCGAAAAGCCCATGGCTACCAGCATTGCCGATGCCAGAAAGATGGTGGAAACTGCCAAAAAGATGAAGCTTTCTCTTTCCGTCGACCACATGATGGTCAACAATATTTATAACATCAAGGCCCGCAAAGTGGTCGCTTCCGGTGCTTTGGGCGATGTGAACGACGCCTGCTTCCACATGGAATTTGCCTTTGGTTACGATCCTGCCGAAGCTGCCTCCTGGCGCTGCAGCAACATCAAAGAAATGGGCGGACCTATCGGCGACGTGGCAAGCCACTGCTTCTATGTAGCGGAATATATCTTCAACTCCACCGTGGAATGGGTTGCCGCTGCTTACCTGCCCAAACTTATGGATATCAAAGCCGAAGACGGTGCTTACATCAAATTCGGTATGGCCAACGGCATCGTTGCTTCTGCCAAGGTCGCTTTCAGCGAAATGCGCGGCGGTCTGGCCGGCACTCTGACCAATTTGGGTTATGAAATCTATGGTAATCAGGCGGTTCTGCGCGGCTTCGGCACCATGTTCCAACTTTCCGGTTACGAAGATGAACCTATCAAGATGCGTTTGGAAATGGATAACGGCAAGACCCAGAAGAAACTGGCTCCCGGCAAAGTCCAGAACATCTATCAGGCTTTGATCACCAAACACGCCAAGAGCGTGCTTTCCAAGCGTCCTTTGAACGCGGTCGACGGCCTGCGGAATCTTGAGCTTTGCGAAGCAGCCCACAAATCTGCCCGCAGCAATGGCAAAAAGATCTCCATTGTAAAATAAGCGCTGAAAAAGCTGTTTAACAAGATATTATGAGAGTCCTCCCAATGTCTCTCATAATATCTTTTTTTTACGCCTTGTGCATACACAAAAAAAAGACCACCCTTGCGGAGTGGCCTTTTTTCTGTTCATTAGCGATGACGACGCTGTTTTTCTCTGCGTTTGTTACGCTGGGCTTTTCATAGTGCCGGCGACTGCGGGGCCTTGCGAGCTGCTCCGGGCCTTGCGGCGTTTTCTCCTGGGGCGAGTACAGGGAGTACACGCCCTGCGGATAAAACTTGCAAAACCCGGCCCAGCGACGCAATCCCCTCGCAGTATTTACTGTGCATACACAAAAAAAGACCACCCTTGCGGAGTGGCCTTTTTTCTGCTCGTTAGCGATGACGACGCTGTTTTTCTCTGCGTTTGATTTCGCTGGGCTTTTCATAGTGCCGGCGGTTGCGCAGATCTTTGAGCGTACCTTCTTTGTCGAGCTTCTTCTTCAAGCGACGGAGAGCGCGCTCGATGGGTTCGCCTTTCTTTACGCGAATTTCGGTGTCCATAATTTCACCCCCTTTCAAACACAGTTAAAAGTTTCTTCTTTATAAAACAACGCCTTTACAGGCTTACATCTACAATTATTCTGCGGAATATCCGCTTTCGTCTGCCAGCAGTGTGCGCAATTTTACCAGCGCCTGATTCTGGATCTGACGCACCCGCTCGCGGGTCCTGCCGATCGCCTGGCTCACTTCTTCCAGAGTTCTTGCCCGGTAACCATCCAGACCAAAACGCATCTTGAGGATCAATCGCTCCCGGTCTTCCAGCTCATCCAGCAAAGTCAGCAATCTGCCCACCGACTCGGTGTCGCCCAAAATCTGATCCGGGGTCGTCGCCCGGCGGTCAGGTATGATATCCTGAAATTCGCCCTCTTCACCCTGCTGAATGGGGTCGTGCAGCGAAAATGTCCGCAGATCCGCCAGACGCAAACCTGCCACCGTCCGTTCGCTGAAATCCAAATGTTCAGCGATTTCGCCATCGGTAGGCTCGCGCCCCAGTTCTTCGGTCAGCTTCATACGCACCGACTTGATCTTGTTGATCTTGCCCGCACTCTGTACGGGGATCCGGATCGTCCGGCTCTGATTTGCCAACGCCCGGCGCATGGACTGTTTGATCCACCACGCAGCGTAACTGCTGAACTTGGCGCCCTTTACCGGGTCGAATTTTTCCACCGCGCGCATCAAACCGATGTTGCCTTCGCTGATCAAATCCAGCAGCGGCAGCCCCAAACCTTTGAAGTCATGGGCGATTTTTACCACCAGACGCAAATTCGCTTTGATCAAAGTAGAACGCGCTTCATCATGGGTCTCATCGCTGCCGCAATGGATCGCTTCGGCAAGTTCTGCTTCTTCGGTCTTGCTCACCAGCGAGATTTGGCCGATCTCACCCATGTATACTTTCATAGTATCATTTTTGCTGACACCCGATACCCGCGATTCCAACGCTGTCCTGCGGGCATTGTCCTTTTCCTGCTTGGTCTGCGGACGGGCTTCGGCGCTGCGGCTGCGGCGGGTACGCACCGGCGTTTCGCCTTCAGCAGCAGCCTTGCGGCCGCGACGGGCAGCTGCCGGAGCTTCGCCTTCAACAGACTCATCGCTCTTGCGGCGACGGCGTACCACTTTAGGTTTTGACTCCGTGCTGACGATGTCAGAAAACTCTGCAGAAACATCCTCCGGAGCTGACGGCGCTTCTTCCGTCTGCGGCACATTTTCAAGTTCCGGAATCAAAGTTTTTTCCGCATCAACTGATTCAGTTTTTCTTTTTCTTGCGCTGCTTGCCATTTATTTTTCGCCTGTTTCCCGATATTCTGCCATCAAAAAATGGCATAAAACCGTTTTTTCTAACAATATTTGACAAAAAAAACCAAAATCCGCTCCCCGGGAATTGCCAATTTTTCTGCGTGCGGTATATTTATATAGGCTGAACCGTTTTTTATCCGGTTCATGGCTTGCAGCTTTGCTGCCGGCCGCCGAAAAATGCTTGTGCCATCCCGTAAAGCATAAACACATAAATCTAATTAAATTATTATAGCACAAATTGAAGAAATGTCAAGGGCGTTTTTAGAAAAAATCAAAGAAAAATTGCTGTGTCGGCCGACTGACGCCCCCACCACCGGTCAGATGCCGTTGTTCGGCAATGTGGACGAAAGCGTGGCGGGAGCTTTTCTGCTTGCCCCGCTTGCCCGGATCCTCGAAAAAAAGCGTAAAGCTTTTATTGTCCTGCCCCGGCTGGATGCTGCCGAAGAACTCTACCGGCAGCTTACTTTGTGGCAGCGGGCGTTTGATTTACCCTGGCAGATAGAGTTTCTCAATGAAGTACAGCGGGGCAGATTTTATATTGCCGGTTCCGGAGCCAAACGGGCGCGGGTATTGGCTAAACTTGCCCATAACGAAGTGGATATTACCGTTACAAGCCTGGCGGCAGCGCTTGCCCCTGCCCCCGCACCGGATAAATTGCGCAGATCCGAAATCATCTTGCGCACCGGGTCGCCGATTTCTTTCAACGGCTTGCTCCAGAGTCTGGTGGAGCTGGATTACGACGATGAGTATGTTGTATCCAGCCCCGGCGAATTCTCCCGCCGCGGCGGGATCATCGATATATTCAGCCCCGATGCAGCCAATCCGGCGCGCATTGAATTTTTTGGCGATGAGATCGATTCCATCCGGCTCTTTGATCCTGCCACCCAGCGCTCCCTCCCCGGCGGAGCGGTCAGCGAATACCGGATAATCGACCGCTGTACCATCCAGAAACTGACTGACGAAGAGGGTGCTTTGTACGAAGATACAGTTCCGGCATTGAGTTATTTTGATGAAAAACACATGGATTACTTCGAGCTTTACAGCACCAATTACGAT
>JAFVQX010000171.1 GCA_017504585.1 Lentisphaeria bacterium | reverse complement strand
TGCGCAAAAAAAATCTACGCATGGCATTCCTGACGGCCTGCCATCCGTAGCTTTAGCGAAGGATGGTGGGCGATGACGGACTCGAACCGCCGACATTTTGCGTGTAAAGCAAACGCTCTAACCAACTGAGCTAATCGCCCTCTTTTATGAAGTTTCATAATATAATGGCTGTTTGATGATATTGCAAATCTTTTGCCGGTTTTTTTATTGAAAGTTTGCGGCAAAGCGGATTTTTATTGGGCTTTTGATTTGAAAATATCCGTATCCGGGATATCTTATACTGCAAGCAAACTCTAACAAAGGTATCGGAGCATGAAAGTATTATTAGTTAATGGCAGTCCTCATAAAGATGGTTGTGTTTTTACGGCGCTTGACGAAATCGCTCAAACTTTGGCCGCCGAAGACGTGGCAAGCGAGATTTTCTGGATCGGCAATCAGCCTGTCCAGGGGTGTATTGCCTGCTTCAAATGCCGGGAAGATGGCGCGGATGGCTGCGTTTTCAAAGATGAACTCTATCGGAACTTTGTGGAAAAAATGCAATCTGCTGACGCTGTTATTATTGGTTCGCCTGTATATTATGCCGGACCGGCGGGCGCTTTGTGTGCAATTCTGGATCGGGTCTGTTTTTCGGCTGCCAAATATTTTCGCACCAAGCCCGCGGCGTGTGTGGTGAACTGTCGCCGCGGCGGAGCAAGTGCCGCTTTTGACCGCTTGAACAAATACTTTACCATATTGCAGATGCCGGTGGTTTCCAGCCAATACTGGAACTCCACGCATGGCTTTACGGTAGAAGATGTAAAACAGGATCTGGAAGGCTTGCAGACCATGCGTACTCTGGCGCGCAATATGGCGTATTTGCTTAAATGCAAAGAGCAGTCCAATGTGGCTTTGCCCCGGAGCGAAGAACCGGTGATGACCAACTTTATAAAATAACAGTTTGATCGCCAATAAAATTTTCAGGCATTTTTCTTCCGGCTGCGATCAGAAGAAAAATGCCGTTCTTTTTATAATGCTTTGCTCTCAATATCGGTTGATGAACTGCAAAGATATTGGATCAGTTTTTTTCTTCTACCACAAATATATTCCGGGCTTCGCCGATGGAGCTGCTGTCAAAATTCACTCCGGAAATCACCAGCTGCAGGCGTTTGCCGTTGGCCGGGACTTTGATGAAGCTTTTGCGGTATTTCCAGAAAAGATTTTCTTTGATCGTCAGACCTTGGCTCTGGACAACTTTATTGTCGGCATCCAGCGCTTGCAGAAGAATGTTGAACGAACTGTTTTTGCCTTTGGGCAGTTCAGCCCGGTTGGATGCCACAAGTTTGAAGGTCTTGCCGCCGGGGGCAGGGTGATCGAGGGCAATAACTTTTTCCACACACTTCCGGCTTTTGAATGCTTTGCCCGGCAGAGTTATCTGGTTGCCGTTGATGGTAAAATATTCGTTGCCGGTACCGCGGTGCAGGGCAAAAACATCCATAATGGCGCGCCACGAATGTTTTTTGTTGTAAACAAACGGTTCGCTATCCAGAAATTCCGTATAGTGGCGCTTGATATTTTGCGAAGTTACCACATCATCGCTTAAAATCCCATCCAGCAGAATATTGGTCACAACCGGACCTTGGGGAGTCATGGTAACGTAGGTAATATGGTCAAACTCGCCATATTCTATACCGCGCATTTCGGAAACACCTCCGGCGGTGGCAAGTACATAGTGATCTTTGCCAGCTCTTTTGAACTTGATATAGTGATGCCAGTCGCCGGCAAAACTGGTATGTTTGCGATTGCTCAAGGCTTTTTCGATTTTTTCGTAAGCCGGGCTTATCCAGCCGCTGGGCTGATGCATAAAGACCATGGTCCAGCGCACATCGGGGTGTTTTTTCAGCACATCAAGTGCCCATGCGGTCTGCTGCCCGGTTATGCCGACCTGTACCGGGCGGGCATCTCGGCCTTCCATGCCATTGAGGCAGATGAACAGCACATCTTTATAGATAAAATAGTAATATGTATTGGGACCGGCAAACTCCTTCCAGACCATGGCGCTGTCTTCATTGGCTCGGGGAAATCCTTTGCGGGTGATGGATATATCGTGATTGCCCACCAGATAAAAAAACGGTGCCTGGGATTTTTCCGTAAAGGTCAGGAGTTCCTGCCATTGTTTGCGCAAATCATCGGGTGATTGCTTGTTTATATCAGTTGGCCCCTGAATAAGATCGCCTACGGTCATAATAAAATCCGGCTGCAGCATATTGGCTTTTTTTATGGCTTCGCCGAATATACCGGGGCGTTCACTGCCGGTGCGGTCGGGGATGATCACAAAGGTGAATTTGCCATCGCCGGCAATAAAATTTTCATGCGTCCACGGCTTTTTGCCCGCGGGCAGAGAGTGTTGGAAGTTTTTATTTGCGGCAACAGCTGTAAGGGCAAACAGCACTCCTGCCAGAAACATTATTTTGCGCATAAATACAGATCCTTTGCTGGTTTGATTAAAAAACAACCTTTAATATAGCACAAAAAAGCGTTATCGCAATACTGCAATCAAGCTGAAAACAAAAAAAAGATCACCGTATCGGTTTTATTCATCCCACGCCGGGTTACCCAGCAAGCCATCTTGATAAAACACTGGTTTGCATTGGGCAGTTTCCACCATCAGGCGGATGGTTTCTTCCAGCTTCTGCAAGTGATCTGGCTGATAATTTCCGTAATAAGGGAATGAATACTGTTCGTGCCCTCCGGCAGAAAATATATCGGTTTTATAAAGTTCCGCCCGGGATAATGTTTGTTGGAAAAGTTCCGGTATGTCTTTGAGTCCCAGTAAATTGCAGATTATCCAATCGTGATGGAAAAATATTTTCAGCCCCGGATCGTAAATCGCCGAGTATTTTTCCAGATAGTCGATCTCTTCGGCAAATCCGTAGTGTCTGGCAATGGGTTCATGGGGCGAAACATAGATTTCGGAACGGAATTTGTGCTGCCGTTCTTCATCTGTAAGTTCATCCGCCGGCGGAGTTGCCATCACCCGGTGGCGCATGGATTCGGAGTAGCATTTGCACCCCAGCTTGAGCAATTCATTGGCCACGCCGGGACTGATATTGTTCCAATGCAGGACCACCGGTTCTATAAAGGAGTTTTCGCCGGCAAAGCGGGTGATTTCTTTTTGCAGCAAGTCGTAATCGCGGCGGAAGTCTTTGCAGCTGGATTCCGCATATGGCCGGTCAGGAAATTCGCTGTAAGCGTGCAGCGCAAATTTCAGCCAATGGCTGTTAGCGGCAAATTCATCGCGCCAGATATCCGGCATTTTATCCAGAGTAAAGGGCTTATGGGCATTATGATAAAAGGTGTTGAGAGTAACTTTCAGGCCATATTTATCGTGCAATTCTTTGAGCTTTTTCAGATAAAAGTGATCAAAGGCCTTGCGGGGGCGCATTTCTGCCAGATCGGTGAACAAAAATATGTGGTCATCGATATAAAAATTGCAGCGACGGAAGGATTTTTTATCCCACACCAGAGTTATTTTCTGGGTAAATTCGCCGTAACAGGTGGTGGTTGCCGCTTCGACGATATTGATTTTTTCTGTCAATTCCACCGACGCAGAAAAATGCAAGCCGGTTTGCCGGGCAAGCTTGCCGTTGACCCGCACGGGAGTTCCAAAGGTATTGACGCCTTCGACAACCACCGTCAGCGATCTGTCTGTTTCCATGCCATGATGGCGGTTGACTATCGCGCCTTCCCGGAAATTACTTATACTTAACATGATAAAAACCCTGTGTTGTTCTTAAATTACCTTGTTCTGACAAAACTTTTCTTACTATACATTCATCCGGGCTTAATAGCAAATCCGCAATGATTGGGAACAATAAAAAAGGGGGCTGCTGCAAAACCTCATAAAAGGTTGCAAATCCCCTGTTTTTTTTGTACAAATTTTTGTTTGCTGTCGGAAAAATCAGCAATCTTGAATTTATACAGCAATAATAAAAATTATTGCGGGTAAAACGTTGTATCTCTTTTATATAAAATAAATTGGAATTGCTTTTATTACTTGTAATAAAAGCAATTCCGGTGAAAGTTTTTGGAAAATGGGGTTCCGCCGACGCCCCAGGCTATGGCGGGACAAGGTGGGGAAGAGAAC
>JAFVQX010000170.1 GCA_017504585.1 Lentisphaeria bacterium | reverse complement strand
GTTCTCTTCCCCACCTTGTCCCGCCATAGCCTGGGGCGTCGGCGGAACCCCATTTTCCAAAAACTTTCACCGGAATTGCTTTTATTACAAGTAATAAAAGCAATTCCAATTTATTTTATATAAAAGAGATACAACGTTTTATCTACAATAATTTTTATTGTTGTTGTATAAATTCAAGCTTGCTGATTTTTTCGACCGCAAATGAAAATTTGTACAAAAAAACAGGGGATTTGCAACCTTTTATGAGGTTTTGCAGCAGCCCCTTTATTTTTTTGCATTGTCCGGGGCAGAGCGGCATTTGCAAACTTTTCCGGATAAACTTTTGGGGTTTTTTGAGTGTTAAAGTTGCAAGTATGAGAAATCAAGGCTATATTAGTCAGCAAATGTGTATTTATTTTTTAAAAATATAAAGAAAGGATCCTTTTATAATGAGCAGCGTGAATTTGAAACGTCAGCAGAAGATTAATGGGCAGATGAAAGAGGTAATGGACGATTTCGATCGTTTTGAGTATTTCTTTGCTTCTAATTGGAAACGTATCGTCTATGCCGCTATTGCCGTAGTTGTGCTGGTGGGGGTGATTGTGTCGATCAAATATTTCAGCAACAAAAGCGCACTTGCTGCCGCCCGGGCCTACGACAAGGCAGAAACCGTTGAACAGCTGCAAAAAGCTGTCAACGACCATGGCAAAGCCCCCGGCGCAGTATATCTGCGTTTGGCTGGCATGTATATTGCTCAAAAAGATTACGCCAATGCTGCCAAACAGCTCAAACTTGCCGCTGCCGACAGCAAAGCTCCCGAAATCCAGTGGCGCGCCCAGCTCAACATGGGCTATCTGGCAGAGCTGGAAGGCAAATATGCCGAAGCCGCCAGGATGTTTGCTGACTTTGCCAAAAGCCGCCGCGAACCCGGCAGCGCCGGTTATGCCGCCGAAGCTTACGCCGCCAGCGGCCGACTCTACAATCTTGCCGGTCAGGGCGATGCGGCAGCGGCGATCCTGAAAAGCGGAAAAAGCTTTATCATGGGTGTATCTGCCGATGAACGCGCTGTTATGCAGGCTTTTGAAAGCATGATAAATTCCATGCTTGCCAACCCGGTCAAAGCTGCCAAAAGCAAATAATCAAATCCCACAGATTTGTCACGGAGCCGGACGCATGCGTATAGAGTTGACCCGCCGCATGGAGCGGACATTTACTGATCTGCAGGCGCGGCACGGACGCAAAAAAAGCGAATTCTGCCTTTGCGAAGGCGTGCGCTGCTGCAGCGAAGTGCTTGCTTCACCGGCAGTTGCCGATGTGGCGCTGGCCGTTGTCAGCGAAAAACTCAAAAGCGATATACCCGGTTTGCAGCAGCTGCCGCTGGCGGAAGTTGCCGACGAGAAATTGCAGAAGCTCTCCGGCACCGTTACCAGTCAGGGGATACTGCTTCTGGTCAAGCGCCCCAGTACCGATGCGGATCAGGCGGTGGTTTGCCGCGATCCATTTGTGCTGGCGGTGGATAAACTGGGCGATCCGGGGAATTTCGGCACCATATTGCGCACCGCCAAAGCGGCGGGACTTCACGAATTCTGGTATACTGCGGGGTCTTCGGATCCTTATGCACCCAAAGTTATCAGATCGGCATTGGGCGCGCAGTTCAGCATGGTGCTGCGGGAGTTCCCGGACTTGGAAACTCTGTGCGCTGCTGCCGGCAAAAAAGGGTTCAAAAATATTTATCTTACTGATCCCCATACCGGCGAAAGCTGTTTTGAGTGCGCCGGACTTTTTGATAAAAGCGTGGTCGTTATCGGCAGCGAAGCTCACGGCATCGGCAGCGAGGCCGCGGGCTGCCGGGTAACGATCCCCATGCCGGGAAATTTCGAGTCGCTCAATGCCGCCCAGGCGGCGACGATCGTTTTGTTTGAACATGTCAGACGCGTCACCAGTCGGAGGGGCTGATATGCACACATTTTTTCTGGAAAATATCCCCGAAGCGGGTGCTTGCGCCGAATTATCCAAACGCGAACAGGATCATCTCTACAAGATCCTCCGCTGCCGGGTGGGCGAAAAACTCAAACTCTGCGATGGCCGGGGTGCAGTAGCTCTTGCCGAAGCGGAAGCTGACCGCAGCGTTAAAATTCTGGAAAAAGAACTCTTTGAACGCGACCGCGTGCAGCTGCACATATTTGCAGCATTGCCCAAAAATGCCAAACTTGATGCGCTGCTCAAACCTGTTACCGAAGCGGGCGCTGCCAGTATAACTCCACTGAAATGCCGCTATTCGGTAGCCGAAAAAAACGATATTCCCGAGCGCTGGTATACTTTGCTGGAAGAAGCGTGCAAACAATCGGGCAATCCTTTTCTGCCGGAGATACGCCCCACAATGAGCGTGGCCGAAGCCGTGGAGTTCTGCCGGAAAAACTCCTGCCGGATCTTTTACGGTGCCCAGCACGGCAAATGCCTGACTCCTGACGCATTGCCTGCCGCCGGAGCGTTGGAGCTGGCGTGGTTTGTCGGCCCCGAGGGGGGATTTGACAAGCAGGAGATCGCGCTTTTGAACGATGCCGGTTGCGGTATAAGTGTGGGCAGATACATTTTCCGTCTGGAAAATGCTGCTATTGCCGGAGCGGCATATTTGCTGACCGCCGCCCGGGCTGCGGAGGAAAAAAATGAAGCTTGACGGATTGAAAATTCTGTTGTCAGCGCTGCTGGCAGTCATATTTCTGACCGCATGCAGTCAAAACGATGAGCGCCGCCACCCGCTTTATCAGAAAGCCGTGCGCGCCCGCAGTTCCGGCAATGGTGCCGAAGCCGCCGGTTATCTGGAAGAGTTGCTCAAGCGCCGCCCCCGCAGTATTTATACACATTTGCTTTTGGCAAATATCTACGACGAAATGCTCCGCGACCCCCTGATGGCGTTGATGCATTACCGCAGTTATCTGGAAAAATACCCCGATGCACCGGATGCCGAAGAAGTTACCGCATGGATAACGCAGTCGGAAAAGCGTTTGTACGCGCTTTATAAAGAGCGCTTTGAAAGTTCCGGTTCTGCTTCGCTGCCGGATACTCCCGCCGTTGAAGAAGTTCCCGTTCCGGCAGAAGATGCAGTCATGACCGGGCACGTCCAGGTCCCGGTTGCCGCCGGAAAACCGGCAGAAGAATCAGCTGCCGCCGGAAAACCGGCAGAAGAATCAGCTGCCGCCGCCGGTGATGAGGCCCGGCGTCTGGAAATAGAACAACTCAAAACCCAGCTCAAGCGCTATCAGGCGCGGCACGCAGTAATGGTGCCGGAGCTGGAGCGGCTGCGCAAGCTGGTCAAAGCTCCGGCAGCTCCGCAAGTTGCTCAAACCGCCGAACCCGCCCCGGCAAAAGCCGGGGACAGCAGCAATACTCTTCCGGCAGGAAAAACGGCAATGATGGGCGATCAAAATGAAAAATCTTCTGTCCGTTATTATACGGTGGTCAGCGGCGACTCTCCGGGCAGGATCGCCCGCAAAGTCTATGGCAAAAGCTCCATGTATAACCTGATAATGCAAGCCAACCCCAAACTCGACGCCCGGAAGCTGCGTCCGGGGATGAAGCTGATAATTCCGCCCAAACCGGAAAATTGACCGGAGAAAGGTTTGTTTTTTATGAAAAAAATCTGTTTTTTGCTGATGACCGTTTTGACCGCGCTGACCGGATGTATGTTTGCCGGACGCAGCAGCAAGCCGGTAAAAGAGTACGATCTGGCGCTGTTGGGGAAACCGGTTCCGCAGCAGAGTTTTTATATTTCATCATTCAGCAGCGAAGCGCCCGCCAAACACCGGATGCTTTACCGCAAAAACCAGAACATCATCGAACAGGACCCCTACAATAACTGGATCCAGCGTCCGGAAAATATGTTGAGCCGCTATTTCCGGCAGATGTTTCCGCTGACCGGTGGAGCGCAAATCAGCGGTTTGATCGAAGTCCGGGCCTCGGTGACCGCCTTTGAGATCGACCTGACCGATGCCGAAGCGGTGCTGGGATTGTATGTAACGCTCAAACGGCAAAATGTGCGGAAAAGTTTCAGCTTGAATATCCGGGAAAAAGTTTCCGCCAGAACTCCCGATGCCTTTGCCCAAGCCATGAGCAAAGCCGCATGGCGCGCCGGCGAAGCGATCAAAGCTGATGTTGAGCGTTTTGCCGCGGCAAAAGAGTAAGTTCCGGCAAAAAAAGGAAGATGTTCTATGTGCGGTATCGGCGGTATTTACAACAGTACAACTCCCGACCGGGAGCTGGCTTGCGCCAATGCCATGCAGCAGAAGCTGTTCCGCCGCGGACCTGATGCGGGGGGCATCAAAACGCAGGGCAATACCACATTTATCCACCGGCGGCTGGCCATATTGGATCTGGCGAGCCGATCTCACCAGCCCATGAGCGATGCCAATGACCTTTGCATGATCTCCTTTAATGGCGAAATCTACAACTACCGCGAACTCAAGGAGGAGTTGGAAGCTGCCGGTGCCGTATTCAAAACCTCCGGCGATACCGAAGTGATACTGCAGCTTTATTTATCCGGCGGCGTTTCTGCACTTGCCCGGCTGGACGGCATGTTTGCCTTCGCCATTTACGACCGCCGGAGCGATCAGCTGATCCTGATGCGTGACCCGTTGGGCAAGAAACCGCTTTATTACTTTGTTGCTCCCGACGGAGCGGTGGTTTTTGCCAGCACTTTGCAAGCATTGAAAGTTCATCGGGCATGGAAAAATGATCTTGACGAAGAGGCCATACGGGATTTTCTGGCATTAAGTTACATACCCCACGATCAATGCGTTTACAAAAATGTCTTTCAACTGCCCCCCGCCAGCTGGATGATCTTTGACGCTTCCGGCAAGGCGGAGTGTCAGCGCTATTGGCGACCGGATCATCAGGAAAAACTGGATATAAGTTTTGAAGATGCCGCCCATGTTCTGCTGAAAAAGCTGCATAACGCAGTCCGCAAGCGCCTGATTGCCGATGTTCCTTGCGGAGTTTTTCTCTCCGGCGGGGTGGATTCGGCGGCAACGGCTATGCTGGCAAGTATGCACAGTACGCAAACACTGCACGCATTTACCATAGGTTTTAACGAAAGCAAGTACGATGAACGCGCTCTGGCTGCGGTTACGGTGGATTTTATCAACCGCCGCCAAGCCGGCAGTATTCTGCATCGCACCCGGGTGGTGGACTGCCGCAGTTTTGAGCTTTTGCAGGAGCTTGCGGCGGTTTACGGCGAACCTTTTGCCGATTTTTCGCTGCTGCCCACGGCATTGTTGAGTCAATTTGCAGCCGGAGAACGCAAAGTGGTGCTTTCCGGCGACGGCGCGGACGAGATTTTCGGCGGCTATCACCGATACCGTGCCATGCGCTGTTGTGCCATGCTGGATGCGGCATTGCCCCGGAGCGTGCGGAGAGTGCTGGCTGGCACGGCGCAAAGGATCTTTCCTGACCGCGGCAAACGCTCCGGAGTTTCGCAGTTGATGCGTCTGCTGCGTTTGTCGGCAGCGCCGGAACATTTGCGGTACATACTTTTGATGAGCAAGACCACCCGGGAGCTTGAATCCCGACTCTGGGGCGAAAGGTTGCAGACGGCCGACAGTTTTACCGGCAAAAATCTGGCGAAAGCGCTGCTGGCAGCCACCACTTGCGACCCTGCCGAGCGCTATGCCGAGTGTGATTTGCACACCTATCTGCCTGACGATATTTTAGTAAAAGTCGACCGGGCAAGTATGCACTATGCGCTGGAAGTCCGGTCGCCGTTTCTGGATAAAGATGTGGTGGAGTTTGCCGCCCGGCTGCCCTTTGAATTCAAGCAGAAAGGCTGCTGCCGCAAGCGGGTGCTGAAAAGCGCCCTCAAAGATCTGATCGCTCCGGCAGTTGCCGACGGCGCCAAACGCGGTTTTGCCGTGCCCCTCGGCGAATGGTTCCGCGATCAATGGAAAAGCCAGCTGCAGACCCATTTGCTGGAAGGCAAACTTATTTCCGCTAACTGGATAGATAAAACCGCCCTGACCCGACTGCTTGAAGCGCACAACTCTTACCGCCGGGATCACAGCGAGCTTATCGGCAATCTGCTGATGCTGGAGCTTTTTCTGGAAAACGAGTAAATGAGGTAATTTCAAAACTCCTCAAAAGTCGTCAAAGGCACAACCTTCGCCCAGCACAAGGAGTGTTTTCGGCGGTTACCAGTCAGGTAGCCACCTCAAACTACCTTATCCTGTGCTGTGGTTTTGCTCTTTGCCTTTGTTTTGAATGACTTTTGAAATCACCTCTTGAGTTAATTTCAAAACTCCTCAAAAGTCGTCAAAGGCACAACCTTTGCCCAACACAAGGAGTGTTTTCGGCGGTTACCTTTCCACCGTCGCATAAAGCTATGGTGGACAAGTCAGGCAGCCACCTCAAACTACCTTATCCATGGCTATGGTTTTGCTCTTTGCCTTTGTTTTGAATGACTTTTGAAATTACCTCTAAAAACCGTATCTTTTATTTTCTGCCGGTGCTGCCGAAGCCCCCTTCGCCCCGGTCGGAGTTTGAGAGCGTTTCCGCAATTTGCAGCTCCACTTCCGGCAATTCGGCAATGACCATCTGGGCGATCCGGTCGCCCCGCCTGACCGCAAACTCTTCCGGCCCGTGATTGAACATGATGACCCCCACTTCGCCCCGGTATCCGGCATCGATCGTACCCGGCGAATTGGTCAAGGTTATGTTGTGTTTTAGCGCCAGACCGCTGCGGGGGCGCACCTGGGCTTCGTAATTGACCGGCAATTCTATAAATACCCCGGTGGGAACGAGGGTGCTTTTATTGACCGGCACGGTCAGATCGGTGCGGCTGCGCAAGTCAAATGCCGCATCATCGGCGTGGGCTTTGGCGGGTACCAGATCTTCGCAGCCCGCCATCATGGCGATTTTTACTGTTATTTGCATAAGAAAAACCTCTTTTTACTTGCATGAATACTTTTCCGGTGTTACTGTATCTCTCAATAATATATAATGCAAATGGTAATTTGATTTTCCGGGAAAATTTTATGGATATAAAAATAGGTATCGGCTTTGACGCACACAAACTGGTGGAAAACCGCAAACTTCTTCTCTGCGGTGTGGAGTTTGACTGCCCCCTGGGGCTGTTGGGCCACAGCGACGCCGACGTGGCACTGCATGCCGTAACTGACGCCATCCTCGGTGCCGCCGGTGCCGGCGACATCGGTCAATGGTTCCCCGACAACGATCCGGCGTTCAAAGATGCCGACAGCGGCAAGCTTCTGCAATCTGTCATGGCAAGCGAAGAACTTGCTCCTTACACTATCGGCAATCTTGATTTGGTGATAATCTGTCAGCAGCCCAAAATTCTGCCCATGGTGCCTGCCATGAAAGAAAATCTGGCAAAACTCCTCAAAACCACTCCCGACCGCATTTCCATAAAAGGCAAAACTACCGAAGGACTGGGCTTCACCGGCAAAAAAGAGGGCATAGCCGCCCAAGCCGCTGTGATATTGTGTCTGTGTCGGGACTGCCGGTAATCCAGCCGGGTCTCGGGGCGCCTTGCAAAAGCCCAAGTCAGGTTGGAGTTCGTCGGTTACCTTACAGGTAGCCTCCTCGCACCCCCCAGCCTTGTCATTTTTGCGATCCATCCCCGATCCTCCGGCATGTTCCCGACAGTCCCGACATGTGCCGATCCTGCCGGTAATCCAGCCGTGCCTCGGGGCGCCTTGCAAAAGCCCAAGTCAGGTCGGAGTTCGCCGGTTACCTTACCGGCAGCCTCCTCGCACCCCCCAGCCTTGTCATTTTTGCAATCCATCCCCGATCCTCCGGCATGTTCCCGACAGTCCCGACATGTGCCGATCCTGCCGGTAATCCAGCCGGGTCGCGGGGCGCCTTGCAAAAGCCCAAGTCAGGTTGGAGTTCGCCGGTTACCTTGCCGGCAGCTTCCTCGCGCCACCCAGCCTTGTCATTTTTGCGATCCATCCCCGATCCTCCGGCATGTTCCCGACAGTCCCGACATGTGCCGTTCCTGCCGGTAATCCAGCCGTGCCTCGGGGCGCCTTGCAAAAGTCCAAGTCAGGTTGGCGTTCGCCGGTTACCATACAGGTAGCCTCCTCGCCCCACCCAGCCTTGCCATTTTTGCAATCCATCCCCGATCTTTGGGCATCTGCCCGTCAATTCCGGCGTGCGCCGCTTTCGCAGAGCAGGTTTGGCGCTTCCGGTAAGCAGTTTTACGCAGCGGGGAGGGGCAAGATGTTGGCGATTTGAGGATAAAATAAGCGTTTTTTGAGTTTAAATCTTTGACAAAACTTCGTTTAAGTGGTATATTAATTACTATGTAAACCAATGGATTATAACAAACCAAAGGGTCGTTAAAAAATGAAAAAGCCACTTTTTGTTTCCATGCTGGTGCTGTCGGTCTTTGCTTTATGCGGAGCCGAGAGCAGCTTCAACTACCGTAAAGCGTTTTTCAATCCTTACCCCAAAGATCCGCAGATCACGCTGAAAAGCCAGATCAACGGTTCCAGCCGGGTGCTTGATCTGACCATCGCGGCGCCCAAGCCCATGACCAGTCTTTACACCTATGCCAAGCTTACTCCCGGCAAAAAGATGACCTTGAGCTTTTTGTATAAACTTGCTGATTACCAGGTCGGCAAAAAGCCCTCTGCCCGTATGCAGATCAACTTTCAGGATGCCCGCGGCAAAACTCTTAAAGGCGCAAAACCCCACGTTGCCAAGCTGGCACTCAAAAATACCAATGGCAAGTATGTCAAGGCTTCCACCACCTTTGAAGTACCTGCCGATACTGCACAGGCACAGATGGTGCTTCTCTATCTCGGGCAGGTCGCCGGTAAGTTCCAGATCACCAATGTTACCCTTGATCCTGCTTTGGATATTGTGCCGGTTGCGGTCGAAAGTGCTTACAAAAAGAATGCTTACTGGGCAAACTGGCCCCGCAACAACTCCATTAAGCTGGTGCGTTCTGCTGACCGCAAAACTGCCACTTTCTCCTCGGCTTCACCCGGGGACAATGCGGCAGTTTACACCTATTTGACGCTCCAGAAATTTGTTACTTACTCCATTAATTTTTCCATTACCAGCGAAGAACTTATCCAGACTCCCGGCGGTTCTGCCAGCATCTCTCTGGATTTCCAGAACAAAGCCGGCAAGCCCAGCGGCGACGCTGCCATGAACTGGAAGCTGGATCTGCCCGCCCAAGGTCAGACCAAAGAATACGGCTTTGAATTCACCGCCCCTGCCAATGCTGAAGCCGCCCGTATGCACATCTTGCGGCTCAAGGGCATTGCCGGAAAATTCATTATCAAAGATCTTGCCGTCGAACCTATTGTTGACTCGGCGGTGGTCGCCAAAGCCGCCACTCCTATTGTGCTGGATGGCAAATTGGATGACCCGGTTTGGGCAATGGCGGGCAAAATCACCCGCTTTTACCGCTTCGGCACCGATCAGGTGCAGGAAATGCCCAGCGAAATGTATCTGGCTTATGACAACGAAAATCTCTACTTGGGCGTCCGTTGCTTTGAAAAAGAGATCACCAAACTTTCCCGCAAAGAAACCAAACACGACAGCCCGGTCTGGTGCGACGATTCGGTGGAGTTTTTCATTGCTTCGCCCAACAACAACGCCATGCAGTTGATCTTCAACACTGTGGGCGGCCACTTTGACGGCGAGCTTCATCAGCGCGTTCCGGGGGACCCCTGGCGATGCCTGGGGGAGCGTAATTACTCCTGGCAGAGCAAAGCCGTGGTCGGCGAAGATTGCTGGACCGGCGAACTGGTTCTGCCGTTCAAGGAGTTTGGCATTGCTCCCAAAGCCGGACAGAAATGGCGGATCAATCTGGTTCGCAACCGCCGGGTGCCCGGTGTTACCCGGGGCAGTGCCCAGTGGAATCTGCACTCCAACGATCTTAAAAATGTTGACAAATTTGCCACGCTGGAATTTTCGGAAGATTTCGGCGTGCTGACCCGTTTCCGGGAACAGATGCTGGAAGACCCCCTGAAAATCGACCGCAAAGTTGAACGCTTTGCCGAACTGCCCCGCAAAAAGGATGGCCGCTACAAGGTTTTCGGTATCGGCAGTTACCTTATCAACTCTTACAGTGCCAAATTCAAGAAAGAAAACGGTGCCACCTGGCACTTGCGGCAGGCAAAAATGCTTGAAGAAATGGCTGACGCCTGCGACGCCACCCCTATCGGTTACCCCTGGCTCAATTTGATGGGCGGCAAGGAACGGGTTCTGGAGCTTTGCAAGAAAAACAACTGGAAATTTGCCTGTAACTTGCACAACAGCGGTCAGGATCGTCAGGCGATCAAAGAGGGTGCGGTGCTCAAAGTCCGTGCCAATCTGGTCAACGCCGCCGACCCGCTGCTGCACAAGATCACCATGGCGTGGGGGCATGAACGCTTCAAGCAGGATGCGTGGATCATACCCCATCTGGCATGGGTGGTCAGTACCGACGAACCCACCAACACCATTTACGAATCCCACAGCGTGACCAAGAATGTGGATAAAGTTGCTGAACTCAACAAGATAAGCGAAGAGATCAAAGCCACTCACGGCTTCGGCAAATATGGTTTGTTCGACAACTTTGCCCCCAACGACGATCCTGATGCACCTTTCCGGCGGATAGCGTTCCTCAAATACTGGAACGAAAAAGTTATCGGCTTCAAGAAAAATGAGCGTGATCTGGTCAAGCATTACGCTCCCAATGTGCCCTTTATGGCGGTGAACGCCTTCAACACGGTTTCCACCTTCCGTGGTATCGAGGTGTTTCCGGACTTTGCCAAAGTTTCGGACATCGGCTGCGTTGACCCCTATCCCACCAGCACGCTTGCCCAGTGCGGCAGAGAACGGGCACTCTATCACACCGGATTCAGCGGCAAGACCCTTAAAGATATGAATGGCGGCAAACTTACTGCAGTTTACGGTCAGGCGTTCAACTACTGCGGCAGAGCACCCACGCAGGAAAATGTCCGTGAATGGGCAAGTCAGGCGATCAAAAACGGTGCCGACATCGTCCGCTGGTATACCGATGGGAATTTGGAAACGGCTCCCGGCTGTTACGAAGAAATGATCCGCGTATCCCGCATCATCCGCAAGATGAAACCGCTGGCTCTGCCGGAAAAATCTCCGGTGGCGATCCTTTACAGCTACATCGCTCACTGGGGCAAGTTCGATATTGAACAGAATGCTGAATACACTTTGTATGTGATGATGGGCGAACAGCTCAAAGGCAACTTCAAGTTCGTTTCCGACTTTGAAATCGCTGACGACCGTGCCAAAACCGGTGATTACAAACTCATCATCGCCCCCAACCTCAAGTATCTG
Organism: Lentisphaeria bacterium; assembly: GCA_017504585.1. Classification (GTDB taxonomy): domain Bacteria; phylum Verrucomicrobiota; class Lentisphaeria; order Victivallales; family Victivallaceae; genus SIG78. The sequence goes on along the minus strand of JAFVQX010000170.1, from coordinate 1,789 downwards.
ACCCGTACTGTGGCAGATAAACTTGTCAAATATGTGGAAAATGGCGGCAGACTTATTGTTATGGATCCCGAAGCCTTTGCCTTTGCCAACGACGGCAAGGATCTTGCTGCTGAACGCAAAAGACTCATCGGTGCCGAGATCGGCAAAGTCCGCAGCGATAAGAGCATGATTTTCAACGGCAAAGAAACGGTCATCGAAGGCGCGTTTTCGGTTCAGGCTCCCGCCGGCAGCAAAGTCATTGCCCGCTATAATGATAAATCCCCCGCCGCGTTTGAGCGCAAAGTGGGCAAGGGCAGCGTAGTTTACTTTGCAGCAGTACCCTTCCGCAGTGCCCGGCAGATCAACAACCCCGGCGAATGGGGCAAATTTCTTGCCAGAGAGATGAAACAAGCCGGTGAAAGACTTGATCACAAGTTCTGGGACTTCATGATCCCCAAAGCAGAAAAAAAGTGATTTTTATTGGAAAGCCCTTGAATGTTGGCAAAAAATATTGTATAATGTATTTTAACACTATAAGTTAATGGAGAAATTGAAAATGCGTTTGTTCAAAAAAGAAAAACCCGCCAGCTGGCGGGTGAAGCAGTGTAACTGCTTCACCCTAATAGAACTCCTTGTAGTAATCGCCATCATCGCCATTCTGGCGGCAATGCTGCTGCCCGCACTCTCCGCCGCCCGTGAACGGGCAAGAGGATCGCATTGCACCAGCAATTTGAAAGCATTGGGATTGGCGTTCTGGATGTATCATGATGATGCCGGTTCGATGCCGGACTTCGATACTGCGGTAGCTTCCAGTGACCCGCTTTATGCTACTACCGGCAATCACCGCTATTGGATCGAATATATTGCTCCATACATTGAAGTCAAAGATGGTGATAAAGCTATTTATGACAATAAAAAACCGGTAATGAAAGGCGGCAAAACAGTCTTTTCCTGCCCTACGGCATATACCGAAAAAGGTAATGTTGATTTTGATATATGGCCTACATATAAGTACCGCATGTGCAAGATCAATATAAATACCCATGAGGCGAAAGATTATGCCACACCCTTTGCCAACCAGCCGGATACTTTGATTTTCTGTGACGGCGATCAGGATCAGAATGAGTCAGGTTCCGGTACTCGAGGTACTCGCCGTTATGGCGATAAAGGGTACGGTCAGGGGGCTGTTCACAACGGCTATGTGAATGTGAATTGTTTTGACGGACATGTTGAAAGCGTAAAAGCCAAAGAATATACCAACAACGGCAAGCAGCGGCTGGGCATTCCGACAAATTTTACAGAATATCATAAATTCTGGCTCTGATACAGTTAAGTTTTGTTTTGTCCGACCCGTCCGACTTGTCCGACCGGTCGGACTTTTTTTGTTGGTCGGGGCAAGCCCGGCGGCATGGTTGATGGCGGTTTTTGTGGAAAGTATTGGGAGGGTTTGAGAAGTTTTGGGAGATTTTGGGAGCCTTGCCGCCAACCGGTGCCGCATTGTGCGCAGCAGCGTGCATCACCCAGCGTAAAGCTCTCCGGAGCGGCGCGTCAACCGGCTGCAGCGGGCTTTGCCCGCTTCCCATACTCTCCCATACTCTCCCATACTTTCCCATAATCTATCGCGCGGCACCCAGGCGTTCGCCCTACAACGGCATATCGTACGCCACAATACTCCGCATACGCCCGGCTTCGTTACACTACGCCGTGGCAAGCGGGCAGTATTTATTTAAACAGTCAACGACCATACTCGCGTAAGCGAGCAACTTCACGCTTGCTTTGTCAAAAGCAAGCTCTTCACATCTTCACCCGC
>JAFVQX010000169.1 GCA_017504585.1 Lentisphaeria bacterium | reverse complement strand
ACTGGCGTCCAAACTGGATGAACCGCTTTTCACCCCGTCGACCAAAGCCGAGCAGGGAGAACACGACGAAGCGATTTCCTACGAAGGCGTGGCAGGTATCATTGGCGAAGAATATGCCAAAACCATCCGCGACATGGCGTTGGATATTTACACGAAAGCGCGCGATTACGCAGAAAGCCGTGGGATTATTCTGGCCGACACCAAGTTTGAATTTGGCACGATTGACGGCCAGGTGACCTTGGTGGACGAAGTTCTGACGCCTGATTCGAGTCGTTTCTGGCCGAAAGACAGTTATGTGGAAGGCACCAGTCCGGTGAGTTTGGACAAACAGTTTGTGCGTGACTATCTGGAAACGCTGGATTGGAACAAACAAGCGCCGGGGCCGGTTCTGCCGGAAGAAGTGGTCACCAAGACCGCAGCGAAATACATTGAAGCGTACGAAGTTCTGACTGGCAAACAGTGGAATTTCTGAAGTGATAAGAGTAACCGGAGTTGCTAATACTCCGGTAATATATTTGCCTTGGAGCAAAAGTCAATAAAATTCGGGGGTGTACCGGATTCGATTGGCAGCGTTCGGGGTGGATTGCATGTCGAGGATGATCGTTGGCCTCGTAAAACATCGATTAAAACAATAATTGCGAACGAACAGTACGCATTGGCTGCGTAATTTGACAGCCACATCCGCTGCCTGAAGGATGCTAAGGCAACCCGGGTGTCATAGAGCATTCTGGCTTGAAGCAAAGACCTTCGGCTTCGAGTGAGATCAACAGGAAGGAATAGTCGAGATCAAGGCTAAGTTGGGCAGCAACTTGAAATCGACGAAAAGCCAATAAGCCTCAACTAAACATGTAGATATCTGCTTTGGTGTTGACCAAGACAGGGGTTCAACTCCCCTCACCTCCACCAATTTAAGCTCAAAAAGCTCTAAATGGTGCCATTTGGTACCATTTGGAGCTTTACTTCTTTAAAAGTTGTGATATATTAGCTATGTCCGGGAACTTTAACCGAAAGGTACAGGATTTATGGCAGCAGGAAAAATCAAACTTGAAATTGGAACTGTTTATCAGAAAGAACCCAACGGTATTTACTACTTCCGTTATCAAGGTTATAATTATAATCCGTTTCATGGCAGGAAATAGATGCACATTCCGGTAATTTATACTTTCCGTCAGATGTTTTTTCAGCCCAACGGATAAAAGCCGGGAAGCTTTCGCTGGGGCAATTAGCTTCAATCAGCAAAGTAGCTTTAGCCTCCAAGCAAATCTCATCGCGTTTTGCCTGATCTTCCGGAATATCATCGATCCACTGAAAATTTCCAAAAAGTTCTTTTAATTCATCATTGGTAATTGCCATATTCCAGCCTTCCAGTAAAGTTTTACTTAAATATAAAAACTATTTTTCCTTACACCACTGGTACACATCTTCCATTTCCAACGTGCCCACTGCCAGACAGCGGTCGCTGCAGCCGTAATAAACAAACAACTTATTGTTGAATTCTACTACGCCATTAGTATAGACTACATTGGGAGTAAAACCTTCGCGTTCGTAATCTTTTTCCACTTTCAGGATCGGTTCCTGCTGAACTTTTAAGATTTTCCCCGGATCTTTCAAATCCAGCAGCATGGCACTCAAGGCGTATTCACATTTATTATTTTTCCCATGCCAGACCAAAAACCATCCGTAGGGTGTTTTGATTGGCGGGGCACCGATCCCCAGTTTGTTTTCGTACCAGGTGCCCGGAACCGTTTTGAATATACACTGATAATCGTGCCAGTTTTTCAAATCTTTGCTGCGGGAAATCCACATGTTGGGCATGGGGCGGTGAAACAGCACAAATTCATCGTTGATTTTTTCAGGCAGCAAGCCGGAAGTGCGCTGTTCAAGCTCATCCATCAGCAAGCCATGCCGCTCAAAATGTTTGAAATCTCTGGTGCTTGCCAATGCCAGACGGTCGCCAAAGTGACCGAACCGGGACATGGTTACATAGACTATATAGTAAGTGTCGCCAATTTTGCTGATCCGTGGATCTTCGCAGCCGAATTCGCACCACGGATCATCGGGACTTTTGTCAAAGATGGGCATTTCATAACGCTCGGAAATATCAAATCCGTTTTCCGAAACCGCCAATCCCAGCCGGGTTACCGGCCATGAACCGGGGCCATTGCGCAAATCGTTGCCTTCTGCCCGGTAAAGCAAATAAACTTTGTTATCGTAAACAGCTGCGGCGGCATTGGATACATTCACAGACTCCCAGCTGTCGCCTTTAGGAAGCATGATCGGATTTTGGTCGTAACGCTTTAACTTTAGACTTTTGTTATTCATAATAAACACCAATTTTTACAGTCAGAGTTTTTCAAAAATTATCCAGCTCTGCCGGAAGCTTTTTACTTTAATATCTATTTCATTGCCATTTACCGGAATTTCTTCACCGGAAAAAGCATCCTTTGCCCGATATGGCCCTGCAAAGCCGAGTTTGTCCAACTGCAAGCGGATCTTTCCGGATACAAACGGTTGATCTTCGTTGAAATTAGCGATCATCACCAACGCTGAATCAGTTTTGACGTGAGCGGATACTTTCAGCAATTCATCCGGGACTTCGGAGGCAGGCGGAATACTTTCCCAATATCCCCGGAAATTCCAATTGTCGGCACCGAATTTATCCAGTGCGTGCCAGTAAGGAGCTATCACGGCAGCTTCGTCGATCCGGTAGGTCATCGTCCAGGTGGTGCCATGTACAAAACTGAATGTGCAGTTTTCTACCGCGGTAAAAGGCTGCCCCAGATAGGCTGTGTAGCGTGATGGCATACCATAAACCCTGCCGTTGATGTGTTCGTGCATAGCCTCCAGCGGCAAAGTATTGAGCCGTTTTTCACCGGGCTTGAGTTTTTTGAGCATAAACTGTTCGCCTTCCCACGCTGCATCCCAGAAGAAACAGGTCGGTGCATCCCAAATGCTGGACTTATGCTGTTCGCCATAGCCGTTGTGGGATTTGATTATGTTGTAAAGCCGCCACGCTTTCAGGCGGCCATCCCATACATTGCGTTGAGGAACGAACTTGCCTTCAAAATTGACTACTCCGCAACCATGTTCCCGGTTGCCGCATTTGCTGTACATTCTGCCGTCGAGGAATGCGCCGTCCAGTTTGTACTCCCGGAAGAGTGCATCCAGCCGCCAGAAAAAGTAATTTATATACTCGCTGCGCGGACAAGCCTGATAACTTTTTTCTTTGGGGCGGTGTGCGGCAATAAAGGGATATCCGGCAGGTTTGATCAACCAGTCATCTTTATGCGTATCCCACGCCCGGTCGTAATTGGACAGACTGTTGTTTATATAGATAACGGCTCTGCCGCCGGTGCGATGGATCTCGTTCACCGTCCGGCGCATACGTTGGGGATCGGCAATATACATGCCCGCCATGGCTTCATCGGTGTACTGGCTGGCATGAAAACAGAATGTATCAATGCCGTAACGCCGGTAACCTTCGATCATATTCGGCAATTTCTTTTTCATGGGAGCAATGCCCTGTCCCCAGCGGGCGGCAGTCAAAAGCGTATCCGGAGTCAGAAAACCGGCTTCTGCCGAGTCAGAGATTTTTTCCGGAACAGTGCAGCGGCGGCCGTTGCACCACGAAAGCGTTTCAAAGTTATCCAGCAGCAGCGTGTGTTTATCAACTGCCGCCGGCTGGTCGACCACAAAGTTTTTCCGGGCAATATCTGAAATACGGAAATTATCTACTGACACATCGACTCCCCCCACATATATATGAGTGGGGAATGCCGAAATACTGCCTTTCCATTTGGTACTTCCGGCTTTTTTACCATCTGCAAAAACCGCGATCTCATCGCCCCAGGTTACCGCCAGATGTGTCCATTTGCCCGGCGCCGGATGCAGATTGGTTTTTACGATGGCCCGGCTTTGATAGTGTTCAAATACCTGGGCAAAAATACCATTTGCTCTGTTCCAGCCAAAGCGGAAACGCAAATTGCCGTGGGCAGTTTCAAAGAAAAAGAGTTCCCGGGTATTTTTGGAGATTTTTTCATCTAATTTTATTGACATTTCTGCAGTACCCTGTTCGCGGCGGATATTGCCGTCGGCCAGATAATCCACAGTACCTTTCCAAGCGGCTTTATCCACATCGGCATAGGTCAGAGCATAGCACATACGCAAACCTTTTTCTTCCCGGGGCAGCGGTCGTACCGGCAACGGCTGCAAGCCGCAGGAGTAAAGGCGTTTCTGCTTCAGAAAAGTTTGCTGATCTATATAATTTACCCGGAAATATATTTTATCGTCAGCAGGCACGACTTCCAGAGCCCGCTGCGGATTTTTCAGTTTCCAATCAAACTGCATACCATCGAACCAGCCGAAACCGACATCGTTGTTGTACAAAAAGAGTTGCGGTCTGATGGGGTGATAATCAGCATCTGGTTTTACCCGATAGCTGTTTTTGTACCCGCCAAAGCCCCAGGGCCCCCGGTGCAGAGTGCGGGCGATCCGGGCATCCACCGGAAATTCCAGCATATATTTTTTTGCTGTGAGTTGTTCCGGCATTTCCAAATCGAATCTGACCACACCATCAAAATAGACTTCGGTAATGGCTTTATAAGCGTGTTTATCATTGATCCGGCCTTGCCAGATGAACCGTACCGTGGTATCGTCGGGCTGTTCACTTTTCAGAAGCTGCCAACTTTGCGGTGCCGGATCAAGCACCACACGGGCGGGAGCTTTCAGCAAATTGATATTTTGGGAAACGATCTGCACTGGCAGCGGAGTATTATCAAAAATAAATTTTCGCCCCCAAACTTCCACCGTATTGCCGTTTTTGACTACTTTTGTCCATGGTTCCGGCACTGTTCCATCGGGTATACCGCCGGTAAAACCTTGCCAGTTCGGAGCGGGCGGCGTGGCAAACGGTGTACTGCATTGACTGATTTCAGCTCCGGCGGCATTAAGGATGCGAACCGTGGCCGTAAATCGGGTACGTTCAGGCAAATCCGGTAAATTACACTTGAAATCCAACACCCGGTTGGTCGGCAGCGGATAACTGCCGATCACCTGAGTTTGTTCAGGGCGGACTTTGCCGGAAGCCGGACTTACGGTAATTTCGCATTTAAGTTTTTTGCCGGGTATGCTGTTGGCAACTTTGATTTTGCCGTGCATGATTTTGCCGTGTTCTGATAAACTTACAGCCAACTCCACCGGAGCTGCGGCAGCACTCAACAATGCTCCGCAGCACAATAATAGGCAACTTAATAATTTGTGCATGGTTTTATTTTCCTTTTTCTTTAATTATGAACCAATCCTGCCGGAATGATTTTATATTTACTTCAAAACTGCCATCCCGGGCAATATTTACCGCTTTGCCGCTGAAGGCGTTGATTAATACCGGATCTTTTATTTTCAACACATTCAAGTCCAGTTGTATTGTACCCTTTATCCGGGGTGAATCCTCATTGAAGTTTGCCACCATGATCAACGCTTTACCGGGTTTGCTGTAAGCAGATACTTTCAACAAATCGTGACAGGTTTGTTTAGCGGGCGGCAGCTTTGCCCAGTAAGGCAGAAAGTTCTCCGGAGCAGTACCGAATTTTTCCTGAACCAGAAAGTACGGTGCAGCTACATGACCTTCTTCCGGCCGGTAAGTCATGGTCCAAATCGTTCCGTGCACAAAACTGTAGGTGCAGTTTTCGATTGCCGAAAACGGAGCCCGGACATAAGCTGTATTGCGTGAACGCATTCCATAAGGTATGCCGTTGATCTGGCCACGCATAGCTTCCAGCGGCCAGAAATCCAATTTTTTTCTGCCGTTGAGCCGCACTCCCATAGTTTGCTCGCCTTCCCAGACGCCATCCCAGTAAAAACAGTTGGGAATGTTCCAGTTGCCGGACTTATGCTGTTCGCCGTAGCAGTTGCGGTTTTCAAAGACGTTGTACAAATAGCGGGCTTTGTAGCGGGAATCCCAAATATCCCGCTTGGGAACCAGTTCGCCGTCAAAGTTGCGGATTCCGCACCCGTGGCGAAGATTGCTGCACTCAGATTCCATTCTGCCATCGAGGAAAATACCGTCAAAGCCGTAGTCATCGATCAATTTGCCCAGACGGTAAAAAAAGTATTCAATATACTCACTGCGCGGACAGGCCTGATAACCTTTTTCATCCGGTTTCCACGGCGGCACAAACGGCACCCCCCGGGGTTCAATGAGCCATTCATCGGCATACGCATCAAACAAACGGTCATAGGTCGATATGCTGTTGCCCACATAAATGATTGCTTTCATGCCATATTTATGAACCGCATCCAATGAGCTTTTGAGGCGCTTTTCATCTTTGATATAGAGTCCGGCAAAAGCCTCATCAGTAGGCTGACTGGCGTGATAACAAACCGTTTTCACCCCCATCATGGCGTAACCTTCGACCAGATTGCGCACCGGCACGGTCAGCGGTCCGACTGCTTTGCCCCGCACGCCATCGATCAGCCGGGTATCCGGCATCAGATAACCGGCTTCGGCGGCATCCGAAATTTTTAACGGTACCGTACAACGGCGGCCGTTGCAGTAACTTTGAACGTCAAAATTATCGCATAAAAGCGTGTCCGCATCCGCTGCGGGAGCTTGCTCCAATGCAAATTTATTGCGCATCTGCCGGGAAATCCGCAATTCATCGACTGTAACATTTTTGCCTCCGGCAGCGATCCGGGTCGGTTCAATGGTCATGAGCTGACTGCGGGGGATACGGCCCTGCAGTTTACCATTTAAATAAAGGTATATATTTTTGCCGTCATAATTGATTGCGGCATGATGCCAAATAGCCGGGGACAGTTTTTCGCTGCCGGCAATTTTCCACTTTACAGTGTTATAGGCTCTTTCGCGAACAAAGAGCTTTCCGGCCGCATCGACCATCAACTGCAATTCACAGGCGTCGCCGTGAGTGAGCTGCAGCAGATAATCTTCGGCTTTATGCTGAGGAGGAAGTTTGAATTTTATTTCCATCGCCCCCTGACGGATATTTACATTGCCCTCGGCAAGATAGTCTACTGTGCTGTACCAGGCGGGGCGGTTTTCGTCGCCGTAACGGATGCTGTAACACATTTTCAAATCGTCGTTGTTTTCGGTCACCGGCCGGGCAGGAAAACTCTGCAATCCCCAGGAAAAACGCCGTTTGACCGGATACACCTTAGCTTGATCTATATAATTTATCCGTACTGTGGCCCGGTCAGACTCCGGAAGCATCTGCACCACTGAATCGCTGTTTTTCAGCGGCCAGTTGAAAGGCATGGCATCAAACCAGCCCATGCCGACATAATCGTTGACCAGCATGTAATTGGGTATATAGTTATAGTTTTCAGATCGGGCAACTTTCCGCATATTGAACAGACCGCCGAACATGCCGGGGCCCTGATGACTGAATAAGGCACAACTTCTGTTATACGCCAATTCCAGATAGAGTTTTTCAAACCGGCAGTTGGCTGGCAATTCCAAATCAGTACGCACCACACCGTCAAAATAAACTTCGCTGAAAGCTTCCACTGCCGCTCCACCAGCGGTTTTGCCCAGATAATCAAACCGGACAGTCCCCGGATTAATCTGCCTGACCTTGAGCAGCTGCCACTTGATCGCCGGTACAGATACCACTTTTGCCGGAGCTGCCAGCAGTTCGACCTTACTGCTGACCGCCTGAACGGGAACCGGTGAATTTTCAGCAAAAATAAATTGGCGATTCCAACACTCCACTCTGGTTCCGTCAAGTTTGAGCGGAGTCCACGGAGCTAGTACTTTACTGTCATCCGGGCGATCAGGATTAGGCTTTTTGAGCCAAACCGGAGCCGGCGGAGTAGCAAAAGGTACTGTACAGCTCAGCAGTTCTTCGCCGCCATCTTCCAGAATTATACGCAATAAAAATTTACTGCGTTCGTTAAGACCGCTGATCGCTTTTTTAACAATGTTATTTTTTATACTGGATTTGCCCAGCTTTTTTATTATTTTGCCGTTTGGATCAAGTATATCCAATATATAGTGTGCTTGCGGAGAACAAACCAGCGAACGGGCAGAAATTTCTGCTGTCAGTGTATTACCCCGGTCAAGCAATTTGACCTTGGCACTCAGCTGCGGCTTATTGTTGATCAATAAGGGCAGTTTGTGCGAAAAATAGATATCAGGAGCCGCATTTTTTTTCAATTTGGGATTGGGTTCTCGGCCGCCACCGTAATATGCCGGAATAACATACTCTCTGGCTTGAGTCATTGCCAGTTCCATGGTATATTTGCCATCCGCCAGCAGGGGCATTTCCAGATCGCACTGCAAACTGTCAAACCGGCTCTGTCCGGTCGATTCGTGGATCTTTTTGCCGGAACTGTCAAAAATCCGCAAAAAGAAATCGGCAAATTTTTCTTCGGGCAGCGCAATTGCGGTTGCCCGGATAATACCGCTGTTGTCAGGTACTTTACTGAAACTTCCTCCCGGCAGAGTATTGCCTATATTGAGCATAACCGCCTGTTGGATATTGCCGAAAAACAGTCCGGGAGTATTCCGCACCAGCACCGACTGTTCCATATTTTCGCCGCAAATCGTGCGGGCAAAATTAAAACACAACTGAGCAGGAGCCTTGGACAAGCCAAGATCGCTGAAGGGTATTTTGATGGCCAGCAGCCATTTGCCGTCCGCGACCTTACCGGCAACTTGAGCATTGCAGTTCCAGTTGCGATCGTTGTTTTTGGCATCAAAAATCGTATTGAGGGTATTGACCGTGATTTGATAATACTCGTTGACAGCAGCACCCGGCAAGCTCAGCGCAAATTCCAGACAGTCATCAAAATAAACCCTGCCGTCGTGGCTTTTTTCGGCAGCTTTGATGCGATGCCCGGCCGGAAACATGGCACTGACGTGTATAAACAACGCCTCATTTGTGGCAGTTATGGCAATAGAGGAATCGCTCTTGGGCATGGAACACTTGTTAAATTCGGTCATGCCGTAAAACTGAACGGCATTTTTCCAGAAAATATCTTGCGGATCAACCAGTTGAGCTATCTCCGGAGCACTTTTCTGCAAAGGCAGATTAAGTTGAGTCGAGGCACCGAAAACCGTTGCCGTACCCAGCAGTACAGCTATATACAAACATAATTTTTTCATGAATAAAACCTTGCGGAGATATGCGTTTACTGAATATCTGTCGCCCAAGTTGCCCGTCCGTCATCTTCGCCGAAATGAGCGGAAATACCCAAACTTTTCTTGCCGATGCGGGCAGTAACATTACCGCCGGAAACGTGCCCATCAAGCCATGAGCCATTGCAAACATTGGCATGACGGTAATCGGCCGCTTCAATAATTTGCAGCTTGGTAGTGGCATCTTTGGCCTGAATTTTCCAGCCCGGCGAGTAAGACCCGGAATACTCCGAATCGCTGTCCACACAATAGACGCTGTTGGATGGATCTGGTATGCTGCTTATATTAGCCGGTTTGGTACCCGCTGTAAGCGTACCGCTGGAGCCATATTGACCGGTAGCAGTCGGAACAGCATAAGAGTTGTGATTGGATACATCCACACCAGTTGCCGAAGGGCAGATAAAAACTTTATTTTTCATATTTTCAGCAACATCCTGTTGAGTATCAATAATACGGTGGAGCTCTACGTTCCATAAACGGGCCATCCAGTTTTCGGAACCGGGCTTTTGATAAAGCACCAGCCAGCCGTTATGCATATCTGTATACATGCTTTGGGCCAAAGCTATTTGTTTCAGGTTGGCTTTGCAAGAAGAACTGCGGGCGGATTCCCGTGCACTGGAAAGTGCCGGCAAAAGCATTGCTGCAAGTATGGCAATTATGGCAATTACCACCAAAAGCTCAATCAGTGTGAAATTCAGATCTTTGGTTTCAAATTTCTGGGACGATTTGTGTGTAAATTTTTTTTCCATACTTCAGTTCTCCTTGGTGTTGATTTTATAAACTTTATTTATCCATTAAAGATTTACAATTTTCTGCGAAGGGATATTCCCGTTGTCTGCTAACACAAATATACTCAAAAATCAAACTTTTTCAATGGTT